>JALEWR010000123.1 GCA_022783515.1 Prevotella sp. | reverse complement strand
TGTACCGTTCGCCCAAGGCTTATCAGCTAAACGACTACTTCAACGATTTGTTTGCTACAGTGTGGAAACCCATCGATGCAACACAAGAATTGAAAGCCCTCAGCCGTAGAAGCTTGCAACGCCTCTATGTTGACAATTTCAATAGCTTGCTCAATCCCACAGAGAAAGAAAAGGAAGGAGCAAATGCAGTCTTCTATAAAAGTGATTTACCGCTCTTTGTGGCACAGCATCTGGACAAGGTAGAGGCTTATGTCAAGACACAAGCCGCAAGTGCTACAGGCGTGAATGCCATGCACTATAAAGACCTCTTGCAACAAATTAAACTGATCAGAGAGCGTCGTGTAACGGTGAAGTAAGGTAGTCGTTTGATATTATATATATAACGAGAGCAATTATATTATAGATGTAATATGGTTGCTCTCATTATTTTTATCTTTACTGACATAGAGTGTTGCTTAAAACTTTCTTTCTTCTTGCATTTTTATTTGAAAAATTGTAATTTTGTAAGCTAAAGCTTTAATTATAAACATTATAATGTCATCAGTAATCATCAAGAAGGTTGAGGGAAAGAAAGACCTTAAGACCTTCATCGATTTTCATTACGATTTATATGAGGGCAATGCCTATGACGTGCCTAACCTATATAGCGACGAGGTAAAGACCTTAAGTAAAGATAAAAATGCAGCATTCGAGTTTTGCGAGGCTGAGTATTATCTTGCCTATAAAAACGAAAAATTGGTGGGTCGTGTAGCTGCCATCATCAATCACAGAGCCAATAGCAAGTGGGAACGTAATATTGTGCGTTTTGGATGGATTGACTTTGTAGACGATTTGGAGGTTTCTCAAGCCTTGTTTCAATCCGTTATCGATTATGGAAAGTCGAAGGGAATGACCGAGATTGTTGGTCCCTTGGGTTTTACCGACATGGATCCCGAAGGCATGCTCATTTGGGGTTTCGACCAACTGGGTACCATGCCCACCATCTATAACTACGAGTACTATCCCCGACACATAGAGGCCATGCAAGGTTTCGAGGTAGATAATCGTTATGTGGAATATAAAATACACGTTCCCGATACTGTTCCTGAGAAGATTGTGAAGATTTCTAACATGATACAGGACCGCTATCACCTTCGCATCAAGAAGTTAACGCGAAAGGAAGTGTTTGAAGGGGGATACGGCCGACGCATGTTTGAGCTGGTGAATGAAACCTACAAAGACCTTTATGGTTTTTCGGAACTCTCCGAAAAGCAAATAGACCAATATATCAATATGTATTTTCCCATGGCGGACCTCAATCTTATTACGGTTATTGAAGATGCTTCTGCCGATAATAAGATGGTGGGATTGGGCATCACTGTGCCATCGCTCTCGTTGGCATTGCAGAAATGTCGCCGTGGCAGACTCTTCCCCTTTGGCTGGTGGCATGTGTTGCAGGCATTGAAATTCCGAAAAACGGAGGGTGTAGACCTCTTGCTTTTGGGGGTTTTACCCGAATATCGATCAAAGGGAGTGAATGCTTTGGTCTTCTCCGATTTGATTCCTCGCTATATAGAATACGGCATTAAATGGGGCGAAAGTCAGTTGGAGATGGAAACCAACACCAATGTACAGAGTCAGTGGGAACTTTACGACACCGAATTGCACAAGAGAAGGGCGTGTTATAAGAAACAGATATAAGCATACGAGCTAAGCAAGGAGTGGGGCAGATTGCTGCTGTCAGCCACTAATAAGTAGGATAGAAACCAATAACGAGATGGAAGAACATAAGATAAAACATACCGAAAGTAGTCTTTCTGATGCAGAAATGGACAACATGGCGAATGAGGCAATCCCAACAGTGGCATATACCGACGATAATATACGCCACCTTTCAGACATGGAGCACGTTCGTACACGTCCCGGTATGTATATCGGACGTTTGGGCGATGGCTCGCAAGCAGAAGATGGTATCTATGTGCTTCTTAAAGAAGTGTTGGACAACTCTATTGACGAGTTTAAGATGAATGCGGGCAAACGCATTGAAGTAGACGTCAAAGACCATCTGCATGTGAGTGTTCGCGACTATGGCCGAGGCATTCCGCAGGGTAAGTTGATAGAGGCCGTGAGCGTCTTGAACACTGGAGGTAAATACGACTCAAAAGCTTTTAAGAAAAGTGTGGGACTCAATGGTGTGGGTATCAAGGCTGTCAACGCTTTGAGCTTGCGTTTTGAAGCCAAATCATATCGCGATGGAAAGGTACGCTCGGTGGTTTTCTCTCAAGGTAATTTGGTGAGCGATGTCACAGAAGATACACAAGACGAGAACGGAACATATATCTTCTTTGAACCCGATAGCTCGCTCTTTAAGAATTATAAGTTCAAGGCAGACGTGGTGGAAACCATGCTCCGCAACTACACCTATCTCAACTCGGGGCTTGCCATCATGTACAACGGCAGGCGTATCATCAGCCGAAATGGCTTGGAAGACCTGCTCAACGACAACATGACGAACGATGGTCTTTATCCCATCATTCATGTTAAGGGTGAAGATATTGAGATAGCTTTTACCCATGCCAACCAGTATGGTGAGGAATACCATTCCTTTGTCAATGGTCAGCACACCACGCAGGGCGGAACTCATCAGAGTGCTTTTAAAGAGCATATAGCCAAAACCATCAAAGAGTTTTTTAGTAAGAACTTTGAGTATGCCGACATCCGTAATGGTATGGTGGCAGCTATTGCCATCAATGTGGAAGAACCTATGTTTGAGAGTCAGACAAAGATTAAATTGGGTTCGCTCACCATGAGTCCGGATGGGGAAAGCATCAATAAGTATGTAGGCGATTTCATCAAGAAAGAGGTCGACAATTTTCTGCATATCCATGCCGATGTGGCTGAAGAGATGCGTAAAAAGATTGAAGAGAGCGAGCGTGAACGCAAGGCAATGGCCGGTGTAACCAAGATTGCACGCGAGCGAGCAAAGAAAGCCAACCTGCATAATCGTAAGCTTCGCGACTGTCGTGTTCATTTTAGCGATGTGAAAAACAACCGCAAAGAAGAAAGTTCTATCTTTATTACTGAGGGAGATTCGGCAAGTGGAAGTATCACCAAGAGTCGTGATGTCAATACGCAAGCCGTATTCTCGTTGCGTGGAAAACCCCTCAACTCGTTCGGACTGACCAAGAAAGTGGTTTATGAAAACGAAGAATTTAACCTCTTGCAAGCCGCTTTGGATATAGAAGACGGACTCGACAGCTTGCGGTATAATAAGGTAATCGTCGCAACCGATGCCGATGTCGACGGCATGCACATTCGTTTGCTCATCATCACTTTCTTCCTTCAGTTCTTCCCCGAACTGATTAAGAAGGGACATGTCTATATTCTGCAAACCCCTTTGTTTCGCGTTCGCAATCGCAGAACAAAGATTAAAGACAAACAGGTTGTGGCAGAGGCTGATGAGAAAAGACAGAAAGGCGAGCGAAAGACCGATTTCATCACTCGCTATTGCTATAACGAAGAAGAGCGTGTCAATGCCATTCGCGACTTGGGACCCGATCCGGAAATTACCCGATTTAAAGGATTAGGAGAAATTTCGCCCGAAGAATTTGCCCATTTTATCGGCCCGGAGATGCGATTGGAGCAAGTGACATTGCACAAAACCGACCAGGTGCAGAAACTACTCGAATATTATATGGGTAAGAACACCATGGAACGTCAAAACTTTATTATCGACAACTTGGTGGTAGAAGAAGATATTGCTGAGCTGGATAAACGGAAAGAAGAGGAGTAGGGAAAGCCTGATAGTGGCACAGTGATAGGGAGTGGATGTAATTCTTTCATTTTCTTGCGAAAGTATAAAATATCTTACAGCTCTTATATATCAGATAAAATTGTATATATTTGCATGGTGAAGAAAGAATATACTGCCGCTTCTATGCTTTAAGAGGTTGAGCAGTTTTGTTTGAATATATTGAAGATTGTATTTTTTTAGTGTGTCTTTACATGTAATAAAGCATTTATAATAACGATAAGAATGAAAAAACTATTAGTATTACCCCTACTTTTTGTCCTATCGCTGGCAAGCGTGGCACAATCACGTCTTAGTAAGGGAGCGGAGAGTCCGTTGCGAAAGCTGCAGATGGCAGAAATGGCGATAACCAATCTTTATGTAGATACTGTCGACGAAGATAAGTTGGTGGAGGACGCCATCCGTGGTATGTTGGAAAAGCTCGATCCACATTCAAGCTATACCTCAGCCAAAGAAACCAAGGCGATGCACGAAACTTTGAATGGCTCGTTTGAGGGTATTGGCGTGCAGTTTAATATGGCAGACGATACCCTGATCATCGTACAACCCGTCAGCAATGGACCTTCAGAGAAGGTGGGCATTGTGGCAGGCGACCGCATTATCACCGTCAATGACACCCTTATTGCAGGTGTGAAGATGTCGCGAGAAGATATTATGAGAAGACTTCGTGGGCCTAAAGGTTCTAAGGTGAAGTTGGGCATTATGCGAAGAGGTATTGCCGGACTGCAAACCTTTGTCGTGGTGCGTGATAAGATACCTGTAGAAACCGTAGAAGCCGTTTATATGATTCGTCCCCAAGTGGGATATATCCGCATCGGAAGCTTTGGTTCAACAACCTATGAAGAGGTGATGATTGGCATAAAAACCTTACAAGCGGCCGGAATGAAAGACTTAATTCTCGACCTACAGGATAATGGAGGTGGCTATTTGGGTGCTGCTGTGCATATATGTGATGAATTTTTGCAACGCAACGACCTTATTGTTTATACCGAAGGACGTCGCGGAAGACAAACCGAATTTAGGGCTCAAGGCAATGGACGCTTTTTGCAGGGTAAGGTGGTAGTACTCATTAACGAATACTCGGCATCGGCTTCAGAAATTGTGGCTGGTGCGATACAAGACCAAGACCGTGGTATGGTGGTTGGACGCCGTTCCTTTGGCAAGGGATTAGTACAGAGTCCTGTGGAATTGGCGGATGGTAGTATGATACGACTCACCACAGCCCACTATTTCACACCCTCGGGTCGTAACATCCAAAAGCCTTATACCAAGGGCGATACGGAGGGTTATGCCAAGGAGTTGGAAGTGAGAATGAAGCATGGGGAGTTGTATCATGTCGATAGTATTCATTTTTCCGACTCGCTTAAGTATCACACCTTGCGTCGCAATAGGGTGGTGTATGGCGGCGGTGGTATCATGCCCGACTTTTTCGTTCCGCTCGATACAACGCAGTTTACCAAATTTCATCAACAGCTGGCGGTGAAGAGCATCATCGTTTCTAACAACTTGAAGTATATCGACAAGCATCGTGCAAAGCTGAAAAAGAAATATACTCGCTTCGACGATTTCTTGCAAAACTATGAGGTTCCACAAAGTCTGATTGACCAAATTCTCAAGGATGCGGAGAAAGATAAGGTGAAACCGAAGGATGAGACCGAATTGCAGAACACACTGCCGGCACTTAAACAACAACTCAAAGCCCTCGTTGCTCGCGACCTTTGGGATCTTTCCGCCTATTTCCAAGTGATGAACGAGCGGAATAATATTGTGATGAAGGCTGTGGAGTTGATAAAGTAAGGATACTTCCACCACTCCCTCTTGAGGGCAGGAGAAGGTGCTACGGCAACTTGTTTTAGCAACAGAACCTTGTTTTTAGCAACGACACCCACCACCATTCACAACACCCACTTCCACTTTTTCAGGTTATTTCTTAGCGAAAATCAGCTATTGAGAACGCGAATTTTCAATTAAGTAATAAGTATTAGTGAGAAGTTGATGAAGTTATTTTTTGTGAATGGTTGTGGGTGTCGTTATTATATGTCATTGAGTCGTTATCAAGAAGAATAAGTTATTGCCGAGATAATATTCTCGTTGCATAAATATCATAGCACAATTAAGGCTGAAATGATGCTCAAGTCAGACTGGAGTGATATACAAAATAGTCTGGATTGGTTATCATTTCAGCCTTAATTGTTGGGCGAAAGGATATATATTGGGAGGGGATGGAAGAGTTTTTATGAACTATGAGGGTATTTATCGAGCTGCCATCTCTTTCTATAGGATAATATCAATGGCATTTTGGGTTGTTAAATACTTGTTCAAACTCTTCCCTGAAGAGGCTGAATTTCTTAGGGAAACACTTATGGCAAAATAATGATAATGGACATCGGACTGATGCCCAACCGACTAATATTTAAAGCAACTCCGGCAGTTGGAACAACTTAATGCCGTTGCTGCCTTTTATTAAAATATAATGTTGTTCGGGACGTTGTGCTTGTAGGGCTTCTTTTACGGCATTTACGTCATTGAAATGACGGAAGGGAGAGCGAGTCTTGCCAAACTCTTCGCCAACGAGCCACACTTCATCGAGGGAGAGGGTGGATAAGAAATCGACAATCTTTTGATGTTCTTCTTCGCTCGTTTCGCCCAATTCACGCATGTCGCCCAGTATCGCCATCTTAGGCGAAACCTCCATGTCGCGGAAGTTTTGCAAGGCCGCCATCATGCTGGTGGGGTTAGCATTGTAGGCATCCATAATGAGCCGGTTGTGTGACGTTACGTCTAACTGCGAACGATTGTTGGTGGGGGTGTAGTGGGTAAGTGCATGATTGATTTGCTCCACACTCACTCCGAAATAAGAACCTATGGCTGCCGCAGCCAGCATATTGAGGATGTTATAGGTGCCAATGAGCTTTGTTTGAACTTCATAACGTTGTTGTCCATCCTTTGTCCATGCCAGTCGCAAGAACGGATCGCAAGCCATTACCTCGCCTTGCACATATAAATCGTCGGCCGATGTTGTTCCATATTTAATCAAATCAAGTCCTTCTGCTATACCCATCAGATGTTCGTTTTCGGCATGAATAAAGACCTTGCCCGACTTGCGTTCACGCATAAAGTCGTATAGTTCGCCCTTTGTTTTGATAACGCCCTCCAACGAACCAAACCCTTGCAAGTGAGCCTTGCCCACATTGGTGATGATGGCATAATCAGGCTCTACGATGTCGACCAATATCTTGATATCGCCGGGATGACTGGCACCCATTTCCACCACAGCCAATTCATGCTCGGCGGTAAGCCGTAGAAGGGTTTTCGGTACGCCAATTTCGTTGTTGAAATTGCCAAGAGTATAGAGAACGTTATATTTTTCGCTCAAAACAGCCGATACCAGTTCCTTGGTTGTGGTCTTCCCGTTGGTACCTGTTATGCCGATGATGCGTGTGCCTAGTGTGCGACGATGGTAATGAGCCAATTGTTGTAAAGTGGTTAGACAATCGTCGACCAAGATGTAACGTGAGTCGGTGGCTTGATGATAAGCCTCTTCGTCCACAACGACATATGCACAACCCTGCTCTAAGGCACGTTGGGCAAACTCATTGCCATTAAACGAGGCTCCCTTGAGAGCAAAGAAGATGCTACCCTCCGGGCAATCTCTGCTATCGGTCGTAACCACAGGATGCTGCTGAAAAATATGATAGAGCGTTTCGATGTTCATATATGTATAAATATTTGAAATTAAAAAGAATCATTTAGAATAGGCATGAAACTGTATTGAATAGTCATTCTTGTAGTATGGGTGTGTCTGTATCTTTATGCAGAGAAGTCGAAACAGCTCTTTTGAGCATACTGATGCCTTGTCGTATGCTTTGTTGCGGAGGTCTTCGTTGAGTACTACGAGAATTTTTGTTATGTCCGTTTACATTTTATATATAGGCAAAATTACGATTTTTACGTTATATGGCAAAATGCAGCGACTTATTTTGCTGTTTGTTGGCGAATGGCGGCATAAGTGTTTATATCTGCCAAATAGGTATTGTATCTCTTAATTTATTACAATAAACGATGTTTTTTTTGATTTTATTGTTTTCTTGCTGTATTTTTGTATGATTAAGTGTGGTTTCTCGTTGTTTATGAAACGAAAGACTATTCACTTGAACAACTTATTGTGAGGTGCGAGGCCGCGAGGTGTTGAGGTTCATTGCCTTTCTCACACATGTTTGATTAGAAACAATAAAAAGAAAATAACGATGAGAAAAATGTTTTATTCGTGCTTGGCAACCGGCATGTTGCTCATGAGCAGTGCTGCTCATGCGGCTGACGGAGAGTTGCGTGTTAAAGGTAATTTGAAGAATTTTGGCGATACGGCCATCGTCTTTGTCAGTTCTCCGGGTTCTCGCGACACCCGTCCCGATACATTCTTAATTAAGAAAGGTAAGTTCGATTTCAAGGTTACAGCCAAGCGAGTATCTAATATGGTCATTACTCCTCTCTTCTTACGTCATCAGGATGAGGCGAGAACCATTCGTTTGGTTGCTGTTCCCGGCGAAACCGTGGAACTGAATGGCGATATGAAAACACGTTACGATGTGAACGGAACAGGTTTCTATAAGCAGATGAATGCAGTGTCGTTGATGATGGAAGAGGCTGGCAAGCCCATTCGTGAGTTGAACGAAGGCTTGAACAAGCGTTTGGCGGCAGGCGAAAGTCGTGACAGTTTGGTAAAAGAATATAACGAGAAAGCACCAGTCTTGGCTCAAAAGATGGAAGCCGACTTGATGAATTTCATCAAGAACAATCCTAAGAGCGAGGCCGCAGTAACTGTTGTTACACAGTTTGAGTCGTTAGAGCAGATGGAAGAGGCCTTGAGTCATCTTTCAACAGAGGTGAAAGAAGGTCGTATGAAGCCTTACTACTCGCATTTTCTCAATACTTTAAAAACTCAGAAGGAAGAGAGCGAACGTAATGCACGCAAGCAAGCTGCTGGTACGGTGGCACCCGATTTTACTTTGAACGACATCAACGGCAAGCCTCTGTCGCTCTCGTCTTTGCAAGGAAAATATGTGGTACTCGATTTCTGGGGTACATGGTGCGTGTGGTGTATCAAGGGTTTCCCCGAAATGAAGGCTTACTACGAAAAGTATAAGGATAAGTTGGAAATATTGGGTGTAGACTGTGGCGACACCGAAGACAAATGGAAGGCTGGCGTAAAAGAGCATCAGTTGCCTTGGCTGAATGTTTACAATCCACGCAACAGCAGTGTTTTGGCTGATTATGGTGTGAAAGGCTTCCCCACCAAAATTCTCATCGGTCCTGATGGTAAGATTGTGAAAACGATTGTTGGCGAAAGTCCTGCATTCTATACTTTGCTCGACGAATTGTTTGGCGGGAAGTAAAACCTCTCTCAACCCTTTACTTTTCCTCGCTGCCAAAGCAGAGAACTGAGAGCCTCGGCTCGGAAGGAAGAGAGAGTCAACCCACAAAATATTCTCTATAAAGCGTATAGCCTCTATACGCTTTATAGGATATAGCGTTAATTAAGTTATCCTCCTCCTATGGAGCGAGTGAGGCGGAGGCCGGCTTTATTTTTTTTGTATGAACATCCGCGGTCAACTATTCGATTTTTCCCATCCTTGCGTGATGGGTATCTTGAACATCACTCCCGACTCTTTTTTTGCAGGCAGTCGGGTGCAAACCGAGCAGCAAATAGCCCGAAGAGTGCATCAGATGATGGACGAAGGGGCTAAGATAATTGATGTCGGTGCTTTTTCTACGCGTCCGGGTGCAGCCCAGGTGAGCGAGGAAGAGGAGATGGAGCGTTTGCGATATGCTCTGCCCATCATTCGTCGGGAGCGTCCAGAGGCGATAATCTCTATCGATACCTTCCGCCCCGATGTGGCTCGTATGTGCGTGGAAGAGTGGGGGGCAGACATTATTAATGATGTGTCGGAGGGTGGCATAACGGGTGTTGTAGATACTCTTTTGGAGAGTAACGGTGAGACTTGTCCCGACATATTTCGCATGGTAGCACGCTTAGGCGTACCTTATATATTAATGTCGGTCAAGCCCAACTTGGAAACGATGTTACCCGCCTTTGCCCACCATGTAAGTTTGTTGAGAGAGTTAGGCGTGAAAGATATTATCCTCGACCCCGGTTATGGCTTCGGCAAGACCTTGGAAGAGAACTATCAATTGTTGAACGAAAGCGAAAAGCTGAAAGTTTTCGACCTTCCCATCTTGGTAGGGATGTCGCGTAAGCGTTTGGTTTATCAATTGGTTGGTGGCGATGCCACCACTGCTCTCAACGGAACTACTGTTGTTAACACCATCGCACTGATGAAAGGTGCCAATATCCTGCGAGTGCATGATGTGAAAGCTGCGACAGAAGCAGTGGCGATTTATGAGAAAACCCAAAATCCTTCCCAATCTTCCATATGTTGAATTTCGGTATAAAAGATATTATTGATATTGTCTTAGTGGCATTCATCTTATATTATATATATAAGTTGATGAAGGAGTCGCGTTCGCTCAATGTCTTTATCGGCATACTCGTCTTTGTCTTGTTATGGCTCTTTGTTAGTCAGATACTCGAGATGAAACTCCTGGGGCAGATACTCGACAAGTTGGTGAGTGTGGGAGTCATCGCACTTATCGTCTTGTTTCAAGAAGAAATCAAGAAATTTCTCTACAACCTCGGTGGACATCATCGGGTGAGAGGCTTGATTCGCTTTTTTGAAACAAACAAGAATAATACCGATGGACATAAGAAAACGATAGTGCCGATTGTGTTGGCATGTATGAGTATGGCTCGTAATAAGGTGGGAGCATTGATTGTTATTGAACGTGGAGCTCCACTCGATGATATCGTGGATACAGGGGATAGGATTGATGCACGCATCAATCAGCGATTGATTGAGAATATATTTTTTAAAAATTCACCTCTGCACGATGGTGCGATGGTTATCTCTAAGAAACGCATCAAGGCCGCAGGTTGTATCCTACCTGTTTCTCACAATCAAAATATCCCCAAGTCGTTAGGTCTTCGTCACCGTGCAGCCATGGGTATCTCGCAGAGTAGTGATGCCATAGCCGTCATTGTTTCGGAAGAAACCGGCAATATCTCTGTAGCCATCAAAGGACAATTTCAATTGCGATTGTCGGCTGAAGAATTGGAAAGCGTGTTGACACAGGAGATGGTTTGATTATCTCCAATCCATTCTTAGTTTTACAGTTACTTCAATAGCCTTGCTCCAAGAACACGAACAGCAACCTTAGTTTCTTAATGAGGGGGACACTTCTTGGCGAGGTGGAGTGGAGTAGCACTTATGTTTTTTT
>JALEWR010000110.1 GCA_022783515.1 Prevotella sp. | reverse complement strand
TATCGCAAGGAGAGAGCTTGTTTTTTAACATTCAGGGGATAGATGATTGATGATGGGAAAGTAAGAAGAGAGGGTGTTGGATGAGGTGGCAGAATAGGGAGGCGTTGGATAGGGTTGAGCAAAAGAAGTAATAGGGTTGTACGATTTTATATGCCGGTTCGGGTCAAGAAACGTGGTTACAAGTTCTTTTCTCGTTCCTCGAAAAGTGCGTTTTACTCGCAAGCTCATCAGTACGTTTCCCCATGGCATAACCCCAGCAAGCTTGGTTCTGCTCATTTGGCTTAACAAAAACGTTCTCGCAGATACCGCAGATGACGCAGAACACTTTAATATAAGCAGAGTGGCAAGGAAACGCAGACATCGCAGTCGCGATGAAAGAACTCGCAAAAGTAAGCAACGACACATAAAACATTTTTTAAGCAACGACATACACAAATTATCACAACAAGTCTTCCATTATTATACGGCAACATCTTCTGCGTTATCTTGGCATCGCGACTGCGATGTTTGCATAATAATCCTGTTCATAACATTTCTGCGTCCTCTGCGACTTCTGCGAGAGCCTTTACCTCAAACTTGCTTGAACTCTGCTCATTTGGCTTAATTTAAACGTTCTCGCAGATACCGCAGATGACGCGGAAGACTTTACTCCAAAAGGAATTGCAAGAGGACGCAGACATCGCAGTCGCGATGAAAGAACTCGCAAAAGTAAGCAACGACATACACAAATTATCACAACAAGTCTTCCATTATTATACGGCAACATCTTCTGCGTTATCTTTTCATCGCGACTGCGATGTTTGCGTAATGTTCCCCTGTTCATAATATTTCTGCGACTTCTGCGACTTCTGCGAGAGCCTTTACCCCAAACTTGCTTGAACTCTGCTCATTTGGCTTAACAAAAACGTTTTGCGTCATCTGCGAGAACTTTTGAGTTAATATGTCGAACTCTCGTATTTTATATGGATTAGTTCGAACTGTCCGCCTCGTCCGAGGCTATCCCTTCTCCTTCTATCCACGCGAAAAGCCCAGTGTCAGCACGCTTATCTTTACCTCGCCGGCCTGTTGTAGGGCCTTGCCGCAGGCACAGAGAGTGGAGCCTGTTGTTACCACATCGTCGATGAGGAGCAGGTGGCGACCCTTTGCCGCTTCGGGACGCAACAGGGTGAAGGCATCTTCCATATTGTCGGCACGCTCCCAGCGGTCTTTATGCGTCTGCGTGGGGGTGTTTACGCTGCGACAAACGATGCTGTCCGACATGCGAATGCCTGTAGATAAGCTCACGCCCTCGGCTATCAGTTGACTTTGGTTATACCCTCTCTGCAACCGGCGAGAGCGGGCCAAGGGGATGGGGATGATGAGGTCGATGTCTTGAAAGAACTGATAGGGGAGGAGTTCTATGCCCATGAGCTGCCCCATTGCTAAACCCGTGTCGGGTCGAGAACCATATTTCAGTTGATAAATGATATTGCTGACCTGCGATCCGCCATTATAATGGATGAGAGCCACGGCACGTTCCACCGACAGACGGCCCCAAAAAAGTTGAGCCATCTCGTTGTCTTGTGGCTGTAGAATATAGTGGGTGCGAGGCAGATGCAGGTTGCAGTTGCCACAAAGAATATCCTCTGCCAGTCCCAAACGGTTGCCACAAATGGTGCAAGAGCGTGGGGAGATGAGGTTGGTGAGTCGGCTCCAAAAACTAATCTTCGGTATATCCATCGGCTGCATCATAAAAAACGTCGTTGTCTTCGGGATATTCGTCGGCTTGGTCGATACATTGACGAATCACATTCATATCAAAACCGCGACTCAAGGCAAAGCGAATGAGCTTGGTTCGCAGTTCGTAGTCATTCTTGGCTTTGATACTCTTGCGTTTTTTCTCTAATAGCGGACGGAGCGTTTCTACATATTCCTCACCCTCTATCTCGTCGAGGATGGGAGCATAGACGGCTCTTGGCACCCGCTTGGCGTATAATGCCTGCTCCACCTTGCGGCGTCCCCACTTGTTATAGGTCACCTTATCGCGAATAAAGACACGGCAAAAGCGAGCATCGTCTACATACTGATGCGTCACAAGATACTCCATAATGCGTGCTTGCGTGGGTTCGTCAATCTCCCAACGCTTCATCTTTTCTGACATCTCTCCTGTGCAATGCTCCGCTCGAGAGCAGAGAGCAGTGAGCTTAAGTAGGCATTCACGTTCTGTCATGGGTGTCTTTTTTTGTTGTTCTCATCATCCTCATCTTTCCATAAGCATCCTTTTGGCTGATAACCTCACTCATTCCCTCCTCTTCCAGCATTGTTTTCATCTCGTCGGCATACAGCGGATTTATCTCAAAATAGAGTCTTCCGCCCGGTTTTAAGGCTTGTCGGGCATAGCGGGCAATGGCATGATAGAAGAGTAGCGGATTGTTGTCGGGAACGAAGAGGGCCATAGCGGGTTCGTTTTCTAACACGTTGACAGCCATGTCGGCTCGCTCTTTGTCGCAGATATAGGGCGGATTACTCACGATGACATCCCATTTGGCAGTGTCGTTGGGAGCATGGAGAGCATCCTGTGGGATGAAATTGACGCCGGCTTGCAGGTCTTGGGCGTTGCGGTTGGCTATGCGTAGGGCATCGGTAGATAAATCCCAGGCCGTTACCTGTGTGTGCGGGAGGTTCAAGGCGAGTGTGATGGCAATGCAACCACTGCCTGTGCCGATGTCGAGAAGGGTGGGGGAAGGCGTATTGCGGAATGTTGTGGAGATGGCAGAAAGGGAGTCTGAGGCAGTCATATCGTGGGTAATCCATTCGCATAGTTCTTCTGTTTCGGGACGAGGGATGAGTACGCCCGGCTCCACATGGAATGTCCTGCCACAGAAATCGGCTTTGCCCAACACATATTGCATTGGCTCACCCAGTGTGAGGCGGTGCATCATCTGCTCCAATCTATCGGCATTGTCGTCCGTCATCTGCTGCAATCGTCCGCATATAATGTCGGTCAGTGTCAGTCCGAAGCCCACTTCCAAAAGGTGTTGCACAATGGCTCTCGCCTCATTTTCATCGTAAAGAGGCGTAAGACGGTTACGAAGCTGTTGAAGAGTTGGAATCATGAAAAATATCAGAAGATGTTATGAACCGGACAATGATTGGGGCAAGCGGTGCCGTTATGGCAACACTGCTTCGTCAGCAAAGATAAGCAAAACTTTTGAAGTGATGAAGCCTATATTGCCGAACAATGGCTACGGTGCGGACTTTCCGATGTTTTTTACTTCTTTTCCTTTATCTTTTTACTTGTATTCCTTGGCAGATATGTGTAAATTTGCAATATGACGGAGCAAAGAACAATAGACGAACGATATATGAGGCGATGTTTGGAACTCGCCTCTTGTGGCTTTCTGAATGCCAAGCCTAACCCGATGGTAGGGGCGGTGATTGTGTGGAACGACACGATTATTGGCGAAGGCTATCATGTGAAGTATGGCGAAGGACATGCAGAGGTGAATGCCTTTGCGGCGGTGAAAAAGGAAGATGAGGACAAACTGTCGGCATCGACACTCTATGTGAGCTTAGAACCTTGTTCGCATCATGGTAAAACGCCGCCTTGTGCCGATCTGATTGTGAAGAAAGGGGTGCGTCGTGTGGTGGTGGGATGTGTCGACCCATTTGCCCAAGTGCAGGGGCGAGGCATCAAAAAACTGCAGGCGGCAGGCGTGGAGGTGTGTGTGGGTGTGTTGGAAAAGGAGTGTTTGCAACTCAATGGCAGGTTTATCACTTTCCACACGCAGCGTCGGCCCTATATTATCTTAAAGTGGGCAAAGACGGCAAACGGTTTTTTGGACGACCATTTCCGTCCTTTAGCCATATCGTCGCCCTTCACTCAAATGCTCTCGCATAAGTTGCGTGCCGAAAACGACGCTATTCTTGTGGGAAGAATAACCGACGAACGCGAGCATCCCTCACTGAATGTGCGTTCTTGGAGCGGACGCGACCCTAAACGTCTGGTCTTGGGGAAGGGAATGAAAATCGAAAATTTGCTGAGCCGGCTCTATGAAGAGAAAATTCAATCGCTCATTGTGGAGGGCGGAAGAGCAACCCTGCAATCGTTTATCGATGGTGGCTGGTGGGATGAGATACGGGTAGAAACGGCTCCTCTCATCGTGTCCGGCGGTACGCCTGCCCCGACATTACCAAACAGTATTTATATAGCCGGGCAAGAAAACTATGATAACAGGGAGATTATCACCTATAAAAAATCCTCGTCTTGACTAAGACGAGGATTTTTGTTTTAATTCTTTTGTAGAGTTAAGAAGGCTTGTATGGCTTGTCACTCCAGTAAAGGAAAAGTTCTATCCTATTTGCTTCAGCAGATAGGCACACTTTTCGGGATTGCCCAATGTTTTGCCTTTGTCGCACGACAGTTTCACGCAGTCGTGCCATTCGCGGCGTTCGGTGATGCGACATTTCGTCAGCTTGATAACGATATTCATGGGTTTGCAGTTGGTAACATCGCATGTCAGGAAAGTACCCATACCATAACTGTCTTGCACCCTGCCATTCACATACTTGTGTATCTCAATGGCACGACGGATATTTAAGCCATTGCTATAAATCACCTGCTTGGTAGCAGGGTCTATTCCCAACGACTTGTATTTCTCGATAATCTTCTCTGTCTGTTCCTCTTCCACACCACTATCCACCCGCAGGCCTGTAAACATCATCGCCATGCGTTTAGACAGGTTGTTGAAAAACACCTTATCGCCAAAGCAATCGTAGAGGTAAGTTCCGTTGTCACCATCGTACACGTCACTGAACTTACGCATCACATTGAAGTTGCACTCAAATATTCCGCTGACATTCTCCTCAAATTCGATGATTTGATGACTCATCGTACCGATGGGTTTCAGGTCGTGCTTCATCGCCAAATACACATTACTTGTTCCCACAAACAGTCCTGTCCAATGGTGAAAACCTGTTTCGTCTTCATAACCGCCTTGGTCGCTCACCTCTTTCATCGCCTTTGTAACACGGTCGTGATGATTGAACGAGAGTCGACGGCGTGTTCCCATGTCGCTCAAAACCAATCCATTTTGCAATATCTCGCGTGTTTTCTCCTTGGCACGCTCATATTCCAGGTCGGGCTGATAGCTCTTGATGTCGCCCAAGAGTTCGTGCATCAATTCGGAGATGATGGAGAGCAAGGGCATCTCCCACATGATGGCAGAATACCACTTGCCGCGAATGGTAATCGATAACTTGCCTTCCTCGTCCTCGGCAATCATCACCTCGGCGGGATCAAAGCGATAACCTTTGAGGAAGGTGAAATACCACTGTGGCAGATAATACATGCGTTGCTGCATAAAAGCAATCTCTTCGTCGGTGATAACCACATTGGGCATCATGTCGACTTGTTCTTGCAAGAGGGCGGCAAAGCCTTTGGGGTACTGCGTATGGTTGCGGTCGAAGAAGGTATATTCCACTTCTGCACGCGGATACTTTTGCAGTACATAATACTGACAACTGAAGGTATAAGCGTCGTTATCGGTAAAATGGTTGATGATTTGTCTCATAGGAGAGGAGTATGTATATGGGTAAGTGAAGGAGTGGATAAGCTGACACTAAGCAACTCACAAACTCACAAACTTATTGGCTAAAGAACCTACACCACGCTGACAAGATAATAGTTTTTCTTTCCGCGTTGTACAAGTAGGTATTTGTCGGCAATAAGGTCGTTGGCAGTGATCAAACGGTCGAAAGCATCGAGCTTTTCTTTGTTTAGCGATACGCCACCACCTTGCACCAACTTACGCATTTCGCCCTTACTGGGGAAGATAGCGACTGCCTCTGTGGTGAAAAGTTCTACGGCAGGTTGGTCTAACTGATCCTTGGTGATGGTGAAATGAGGAACGCCTTCAAACACATCGAGGAAGGTTTGTTCGTCCAACTTGAGCAAACTGTCTTTCGTTGCCTTGCCAAAAAGGATGTTGCTGGCTTCCATTGCCATATCGAGAGCCTCTTGAGAGTGAACCATTACGGTTACTTCTTCTGCCAAACGCTTCTGTAACACACGGCGTCCGGGGTCTTGTTGGTGTTCGGCTACGAGAGCGTCAATCACTTCCTTTTCCAACGAGGTGAAAATTTTGATATAGCGTTCTGCATCGTCATCGCTCACGTTCAACCAGAATTGGTAGAACGCATAGGGTGAGGTACGCTTGGGATCGAGCCAGATATTGCCACTCTCTGTTTTGCCAAACTTCTTTCCATCGGCTTTGGTGATGAGCGGACAGGTAAGGGCAAAGGCTTCTTTATCATTGCCCAAGGTACGGCGAATCAATTCGGTACCGGTGGTCATGTTGCCCCATTGGTCGTTGCCGCCTAACTGCAACTGGCATCCTTTCTCGCGGAAGAGGTGCAGAAAGTCGTAACCTTGCAAGAGCTGATAAGT
>JALEWR010000057.1 GCA_022783515.1 Prevotella sp. | reverse complement strand
TCTTCAGGGTTGTGTGCTTTCAACGAGAAGATGTTGAAGTCTTTCCATGCGTCCATGTATTCTTCTCCAATGTCTGCCTTATCAAAGTCCTTGTCGTAATCAATACAATCGAATGCAGGAATCTTAATCTGAGCATAACTTCCAGGAACAAAGTCCATGTGTTCTCCAGGAGGAAGTGCCACAACAAATTCTTTGATAAAGCTAGATACGTTCTTGTTACTGATAACAGTACACTCCCACTCTTTCACACCCATGACACTCTCGGGAACCTTAACTTCCAAGTCGCCACGCACTTTACATTGGCAACCCAAACGCCAGTTTTCCTTGATTTCTTTGCGTGAGAAGTGTGAACGCTCAGAATCCAATATTTCACCTCCACCTTCTACTACCTGCAACTTACATTGTCCGCAACTTGCTTTACCACCGCAAGCAGAAGGAAGAAATACGCCATTGTCAATAAGAGTGGCCATAACGTTACCACCTTGTTCAACTTCTAATGTTGTATCACCATTAATGGTCATCTTCACTTTACCACTTGGCGATAAATACTTTTTGGAAACAAGTAGCATGATTACCAGCAACAAGATTGTCGCCAAAAAGACTCCTATACTAATTAATATAAATGTCCCCATTGTTGATTATAGTTTTAAGCCGGAGAAACACATCATGGCCATAGCCATTAGTCCGACAGTAATAAAAGTAATTCCTAATCCTTGCAAGGGTTTAGGCACATCGCTATATTGCATCTTCTCTCTGATGGCACCCAGCAACACAATTGCCAAAGTCCATCCAAAGCCACTACCTACGGCATAAACCAAAGCATCGACAATACTGCCGATATATTGTGGATTGGTTGTATCCATATTAATGCGTTGTTGCATGAAGAGAGAAGCACCCATAATGGCACAGTTTACAGCAATCAAAGGGAGGAAAATACCCAACGCTGCATAGAGAGAAGGACTGTAACGTTCTACAACCATTTCTACCAACTGTACGATACCGGCAATAACGGCGATAAAAAGGATAAAGCTCAAGTAAGAAAGGTCCACTCCTTCAACAAGGCTATCAGCTCCTAATACCTTTGTCTGCAATAAATAATTGACAGGAACTGTTACCAATAACACAAAAGTTACAGCCAAGCCAAGTCCCAAAGAAGTCTTTACATTCTTAGAAACAGCCAAATATGAACACATTCCCAAGAAGAATGCAAATATCATATTGTCCACAAAAATGGACCGGAAAAATAAACTTACCAAATGTTCCATAATTATTATCCTTTATTCTCTTTATTGAAATACGCACGATGTACCCAGATAACACACCCTAAAAGTATCATTGCCATCGCAGGCATAGCCATCATACCATTATTCAAATATCCCATTTCATATATGCCTTTGGGAAGTGAAAAACCCAACAAAGAACCGCGGCCAAACAACTCGCGGATAGCTCCTACTATGACCAAAATCATGGCATAACCTAATCCATTGCCCACTCCATCAAGAAAACTGGGCCATGGCTTATTCATCATAGCAAAGGCTTCAAGGCGTCCCATCAAAATACAGTTGGTAATAATCAACCCTACATATACAGAAAGCTGAACACTTACATCATATACATAAGCCTTTAATATCTGACTCACGATTGTTACCAAAGCTGCAACAACCACCAACTGTACCACAATACGGATACGAGAAGGAATCGTATTTCTAATAATAGAAATGATTACATTAGAAAAAGCAGTGATAACTGTTACTGCTAAGCCCATAACAATAGCGGGTTTGAGCTGTGCTGTTACCGCCAAAGCCGAACATATACCCAATACTTGGTTAAGAATCGGGTTATCTAAATTAAGAGGATTAACAAAAACCTGTTTGTTTTCCTTTGAAAATAATTGACTCATCATATTGATTCCGCTATTATTTATCTGTTAAAAACTTATGATACTTAGCAAAACACTCACTAAACATATCAGTAACTCCATTACAAGTAAGAGTAGCACCGGTAATACCATCTACCTGGTTAACCGGATTTTCTACCTTCTTCACAACCGAAAGAGCTATCTTCTCGCCATTTTCTGCAAAGAGTTTCTTACCTTGGAACTTTTGTTGCCATGATACATCATCCTTAATTTCGGCACCCAAACCGGCAGTTTCAGATTCGTGTGTGAAGTAAGCACCATACACTGTGTTCTTATCACTGTTGATAGCAACATAACCACTGATAGGTCCCCACAACCCCATACCATATACCGGGATAATATATTTGGTTTCTCCCTCTACCTTACATATATATAAAGCAAGTTTATCTTTTTTGTAATCACCACCATTCAACTTAAAGGCAGCTTTCTCTCCGCCAGGTGTTCCTGCTTCGATGACTGGCCCGGAAGGATCAATGATTTCATCTGCCAAGATAACTTCTTTATACTTTGCAACAACATCAGCATCCTTAATATCACGAATATTCAAAGCTGCCAAAATTTGTTTCTTCTTATCCAAGCTCTCGTTAGCCTCTTGAAGTGGCTTCAATCCTTTAAAGACAAACGCCAACAAGAAAGCTACGATAATAACGATTATACAAGAATAAACAACTGTATAAACATCAGAGTTGGTATTAAAACCTTTAGTTTTCTTTTCTTCCATAATATTATTTCTGATGATTGGTTAAACGGTTCATTCGCTTGTTAATGTTCTTTTGCACCACACAATAGTCGATGAGCGGAGCACACATATTCGCAAACAAGATGGCCAGCATCATTCCTTCAGGATAACCGGGGTTCATCACACGGATAATAACTGCCAATGCACCAATAATAAAACCGTAAATATACTTGCCTGTCTCAGTTCTTGTTGATGTAACAGGGTCAGTAGCCATAAACACAGCACCGAAGCAGAAACCACCAAGCAAAATATGTTCATACCATGCGAGGGGAGTCATACCCAAAGTTTCAAATAATAATGCCATCAAAATACCTCCAACAAAGACAGAACCCATTGTTCTCCAACTTGCAATACCTGTCCACAACAAGAGGATTGCACCAAGAGCAATAGCGATAACACTAGTTTCACCAACGCTACCAGGCATCAATCCCACAATCATATCAGACAAGCTGTAAGTTACTTCACTACCTGCGGCTACTTGTCCCAAAGGAGTTGCAGCAGTAAAGGCATCAGGCAAATCATAGCCATAACCTAAAATAGATGAGGTTGACACCCAAATTGTATCACCTGTCATTTGAGCGGGATAAGAGAAAAACAAGAACGCACGAGCACACAATGCCACATTAAAGATGTTCATACCTGTTCCGCCGAAGATTTCCTTACAGATAATCACAGCGAAAGCTACAGCCAACACCAAAATCCATAAAGGACAGCTAACAGGAACAATCAAAGGAATGAGGATACCTGTTACCAAATAACCTTCCTGAATTTCTTCGTTCTTCCATTGAGCCCAAGCAAACTCGATGCCAAGACCTACAATATAGCTCACCAAGACTGTGGGGAGAACCGCTAAGAAACCATAAATAAAGATATCGAAAAATGAGGCTGAAGCCAACTGACCTGCTGCCAAATAATTCTGATAACCCACGTTATACATTCCAAACAGTAAAGCTGGTAATGCGGCTAACACCACAATACTCATGATACGCTTAGAATCTATCGAATCGTGAATATGTACTCCGTGCTTTGACGTTTCATTGGGAACAAACAAGAATGTCTCCATACCGTCAAAGATACTGTGAAAAGCGTGTAGGCTTCCACCTTTCTCAAACTTTGGTTTGATTTGATCTAAATATTTTCTTAAAACTTTCATATCATCTATGAATTTTCTTTACATAACATATCAAGTCCCTCACGCACGATTCTTTGCAACTCCAACTTTGAGCTATCAACAAACTCAGCCAAAGCAAAGTCTTCTGGAGAAACTTCATAGATTCCCAATTGCTCCATCTTGTCGATGTCGCCAGCGATGATTGCTTTAATAAGATACTCACCATAAATATCCATAGGTAACACCTTATCATACTCACCGCTCATAATCAGATGGCGTTCGCCACCTTTAATACGGGCATCCAATACATACTCTTTATTACCCAAGAGCCATGAAAAATAACTACGAGAAGCTGAGAACTGATTGAAACGAGGCATAATCCAACCAAACATTTCGTCAGCATCATTACCTTCGGGAATAACAGTAATCTCAGAAGTCTTAGTACCTACATAATCTGTCATGCCCGACAAGGTTCCTGTCAATGGGTTTCCATTGATAATACGGGCTGTATCTGCATTCTTCACTTGTCCTTTCAATAGAGCGGCAAACGAAGTACCGATTAATGCTTGCACATAAGATGGACTTTCCACCTCACTACCTGCAACAGCAATAGTACGTTGAAGTTGAACACGACCAGTATTAAACAAGCGGCCGAAGAAGATAACGAATGTAGGATCGACTGTCCATACCACCTCTCCTTTATTAACAGGAGCTACATGACTTACTTGAACACTTACGTTTCCTGCAGGACATTTACCGTCAAACACATTCACTGTTACATCCCTAGCACCCATAAGAGCCGACTCGGTTTGATGAGTACCAACACCCAGATACACATTTGCCACTTTAGATAAAGCAGTAAGTCCGGTTTGGAAGTCATTCTCATTACCTTTCAACTCGAAACTAAAGTTTCCAGCCAATGGCATATCTCTTAAAGCCGACACAAAGATGGCTTTAGGAAGCACGTCCGGACGAGTAGAAATTGCATAAGGCAATTGATAGATATAACCGAAAAGTCCGGCATCTAGCAAAGCATCAACCACATCTTTACCTGTCAGTTCGTTGACATTTCGTACACCGAACTCACGATACTCCTGCGTTTCATCAGCTTTCACCTTAACACCTAAGACTCTTCTGCGGTCGCCACGTTCAACGGCAGTAACGATTCCACTCACGGGCGACGAAAACTTCACCTCGGGAAAACTCTTATTCACAAACAAGACATCTCCGGCTTTCACACGGTCGCCCTCGTGAACCACCACTTTGGGAACAACACCAGTAAATGCTCCGGGAATGAGTGAATACTCTTCACACGTCCCCACAGACTTGATTGTTTCGTCGGCTTTACCCTTAAGGTTAATGTTTAAGCCCTTACGCAACTTAATTACATTTACCATAACAAATTGATAATATATTTTTATGATTAATTAATCTCAACAAGTACCAGCTCAAACCAGTCTCCTTATTTAGCATGCAAATATACTCAAAAATTAGTATAAATAAAAGAAAATACCGCTACATATAAGCATTTGAGATATTTTTAATGTAATTTTGCCAACTAAAGGATACAAATTGAGAAAGATAAAGAACATAATAAGCGGAATCATATGGGCTTGCATAAGTCTGTACTTGTTAGCAGTTATCCTCATTCACATCCCATCGGTCCAAACTTTTATATGCCGGCAAATCAGTAGTGCGGTATCTGATAAGTTAGGAACACGAGTGTCTATTGGAAAGGTGGATATTGGGTTCCTCAACCGCCTTATCATCGACGATTTTACCTTGCAAGACCAATCGCGAACCGACATGCTGAAAGCCTCTCGCCTATCAGCCAAATTTGAATATATCCCACTCTTAACACAGGGAAAAATCCACATTTCATCGGTTCAGCTCTTGGGTGTGAAAGCCCAAATTTACAAGAAGGATGCCGCCACTCCTTACAATTTTCAATTTGTTATCGATTCGTTGGCTTCCAAGGACACGACATCCAAGACACCGCTCGACTTAAAAATCAATTCATTAATCATACGTCGTGGCGAAGTAAAGTATGACCAATGGGACAAGCCACAGCCTTCAACGGCTTTCTCTGCACACCATCTACACATCAAAAACATCAGCGGACACATCATTGTGCATGCCCTTACCTCCGACTCCATCAACGTTCACTTCAAGAGTTTGTCTTTGCAAGAACGTTCTGGACTCGACATCCGGTCGCTACAATTCAAAGTGGCAGCCAACAAGCAAAATGCTCTCTTGTCATCATTGCGTTTATCACTGCCCAACACCCATATTTCTTTAGACGACATTCAAGCACGATATAAGTTTGAAGACAACAAACTATTGTTACCCACTATCGATTATTCGGGTAGCATTTCACCCTCTTCCATCACACTTTCCGACCTTTCTTGCTTTCTTCCCGCATTTAAAAAGTCGAGAAAAAATCTCCGTATAGAAGCTCTTTTTGCAGGCACCAGCACCTCGCTCCGCGTCAACAAATTTGCGGTTTCCTCACCACAATCTCACATTCAGCTATTGGCAGAAGGTTCACTCAACAACTGGCAGGCAACACCTAAATGGGCTGTTGCCATTCAACAGCTGAAAATGAGTGCTGAGGGTATTCGCTTTATTGCCGACAACTTTGGCACACAGCTCAACATTCCTCCACACCTCACCCGATTAGGTGAGATTTCTTACCAAGGTCATTTGGGTGGACACGGACAGGAAATGTCGCTTAAAGGCGATATAAAAACTGATGCCGGACACGCCAATCTATTGATTGGCAAGCGTCAAAACAACTTTTCTTGCCGTATAGAGTCATCCAATATCAACCTCAAAAAAATATTGGCCGACGACCGATTTGGAAATATTGCCACCCATATCCAAATCAATGGTTCTATACCCAACAAACAAGCAGCCACCTGGAAGGCAAAAGGAGAAATCTCCAACTTCCAATACAATAATTATACCTATAAAAATATCAATATCGATGGCTGTCTTCGCCAAGGAAATTTTGAGGGATTATTGTCCATTGTCGACCCCAATATCCACCTTCAAGTTGACGGAAAAATCAACCTTTCATCAACTCATCCCTATGCCAAACTTCGTGCAGAAATGGCTCAATTCAAGCCTTCAGCTCTACGCCTCACTCAGAAATGGGGTAATGCTGCATTCAAGTTTAACATGACTGCCGATATTGCGGGCAAAAATATCAATACGGCCAATGGCAATATCGAATTGACCAATTTTGTCATGGCGTCGGATAAGGACATTTATTCCTTTGACCGACTCTCGGCAAAGGCCTACAATAAGCAAGGCTTACACCAATTGGACATCGACAGCGACTTTGCTTCGCTACGCCTCAATGGTCAATACGATTATAATACCTTGTATCAAAGTGTGGTCAATCTCATAGGAAGCAAACTCCCCACCCTTCCCGGTCTGCCCAAAACCACACAGCAACCTACCAACAACTTTACGTTGGAAGGCACTGTCACGCAAAGCGATTGGCTGCAAAAACTCTTCAATATTCCGCTTATGCTTCATGCTCCTCTCACGCTTAAAGGCAGTATGAACGACCATCAACATACTCTGGACATGCTCGTAGACATGCCCAACTTTGAATACGATGGCAAAAAATTTGAAGCAGCTTTTATCAATATCAACACGCCCAACGATACCCTTATTGTTCAAGCCAATGTCAACAGATTGGATAAAAACAACAAGAAATTTAATTGGAACATCGAAGCCAAGGCACATAATAATCAACTATCATCCCACATTGCCTTTGACAATCTGCGTCAACAACAGTTGAAAGGCAATGTCTTCAGTGTAGCCCAATTCTTTAAAGACAAGAATAATCAACCGGCAGTGCAGCTGAGCATCCAACCATCGGCTGTCTTTGTGGGGGATACTCAATGGAGCATACAACCCTCACAAATCAGCTATAGAGAGAAAGAACTGCACATCAACAACTTTTCTATCACCAACAATAATCAGCATATAGTCATCAACGGTCAAGCCACACAAAATCCTGAAGACTCTCTTACCATCGACTTGAAGGACATCAACGTGGCTTATATTCTCGATCTCGTTAATTTCCATTCCGTAGATTTCGATGGTTTGGCTTCGGGAACGGCTGTTATCAAAACTCCATTTGACAAACCGGAGGCATATAGCAATTTGGTGGTCGACAAGTTCCAATTTGAGCATGGAGACATGGGAACGTTAAAGGTTTTTGCTATGCTCAACAACAAAGACAAGCAGATTGATTTGCAAGCAATTACTCACGACACCCATCAAGCTACCACCATCCGCGGATATGTGTCGCCCCAACGCAACGATATAGACCTCGAAATTGTAGCTAATCAAACCAATCTCGATTTTCTTGAGAGCTTCTGCAGTAGCTTTATGAAAGACATTTCAGCCCAAGGTGTAGGACAAGTCAGACTATTTGGCCCTTTAAATCAGATTAATTTGGAAGGCAATTTAGTCTTAAATGGTAATTTGTCGATTAGCAGTCTTAACACAACTTATACACTTCGGGATAACAAAATCAAATTGGTACCCGACAATATCATTTTTAAGAACGATACTGTATATGATGCTTATGGCAATATTGGCATTGTTAATGGCGACATATACCACAAACACCTCACCAACCTATCATACGACTTGAACATCCAAGCCCAAAACTTGTTGGCTTACGACTTTAAAACTTTCGGTGACAACACATTCTATGGCACAGTGAAAGCAACAGGAACATGCGAAATTAAGGGTAAGAGCGGAGAGGTGAACATTGACGTGGATGCCACCCCGGAAGAAGGTACTACACTGGTTTACAATGTAACAAGCCCGGATGCGGTCAACAACACTCGCTTCATAGAATGGGGTGAAAAGGTTCTTTCCATTCGCAACCATCAAGACAGCGTGGTATATCAAGACAAAGATGAGGTGGAGAACACGCGAGATATTCCATCGGATATCCGCCTCAACTTCCTTATCAACACCACACCCAAAGCCACACTAAAACTCATTATGGATCCTACCAGTGGCGACCATATACTGCTCAACGGGCATGGAGGTATCAGAGCGTCATACTACAACAAAGGTAATTTTGATATGTATGGCAATTATCAAGTGGAACATGGCACTTATAAGCTAACCATTCAGAATGCAATCAAAAAGGATTTTCATTTTGAAGAAGGCGGTAATATCGCCTTTGGAGGTGACCCTTATAAAGCTCAACTCAACCTCAAGGCTCTATATACAGCCAATAGTGTAAGCTTGTCGGATCTCAATCTAGGTGAAGGCTTTTCGAGCAATAATATCAAGGTGAATTGCATTATGAACATCGGAGGAACCCCCGAACGTCCTAGCATCACTTTCGATTTGGACATGCCTACTGTCAACACCAACGTAAAACAAATGATTTACAGCCTCATCAATGGCGAAGAGGACATGAATCAGCAGGTACTTTATCTCTTAGCTGTTGGACGTTTCTTGACACAAGGTAGCAACAATGCCGACTTTACCAGCAACGGAT
>JALEWR010000036.1 GCA_022783515.1 Prevotella sp. | reverse complement strand
TTCTCAATGCAAGTAGCAAAAAGGGAAATAGTTTGCTCGATGAGATGAACAGAAAGGTGCAAAAGCTCAAAGACGAGTTGGAATTGGTGAAGCAAAAAGTGAAAGAAATAGATCGTCAAAATAAAGAGGCTGAATAACGATTTTCTGCATTTGACAGTATCTATTTGAACATAGCAACAGCCATCAACCGAAGGGTTGATGGCTGTTGCTGTATAACTAACCACTCTTCTCTTTTCTGTTACCGCAATATTTCTTTTTATAAAGGCACTATCTCTTTCTTATAAAAGCAAAAAAAAGCCAAATGTTCGGAAACGACATTTGGCTTTTCTCGTTGGTTGGGATACCTGGACTCGAACCAAGAATGACAGGACCAGAATCTGTAGTGTTACCATTACACCATATCCCAATATCTTACGGCATATTTGCTGTAATTCTATTGCAAAATTACATCTTTTTTTTGAATGAACAAAAATTATCAGTTTTTTTCTGTTTTTTTGTGTTGGAAAGTGCGTATTGGGTGGGTTTCTTTTCTAAAAAATAACAAATAATGAATGTCTTTTTGTCGCTATTCAAATAATAAGGTGTAACTTTGTGGTAGAATGAATATTAAGAAGAATAGAATGACGAATAAAAATCAGCTCGTAGAGAAAATTATTGAAGGAATACAGGAGAAAAAAGGTTCAAAAATAGTGGTTGTCGATTTGAATAAAATGGAGGGAACCATAACCAATTATTTTGTAATTTGTCAAGGAAATTCGCCCACACAAGTGGAAGCTATTGCAGAGTCGGTAGCCGACTTTGTACGCAAAGACCTCAAAGAAAAGCCCATTAGTGCCGTAGGAATCGGCTCAAGCCAGTGGGTTGCAATCGATTTTGTTGATGTAATGGTGCATGTCTTCTTGCCCGAAATGCGTGAGTTTTACGATTTGGAACACCTTTGGGCAGATGCCGATATAACAGAAATTCCCGATCTTGATTGATTTCTGGCACGCTTTTTGATATGTTCTTCCTATCATCAAAAAAATAATTATGGATAATAAGCAACCCAGAAACAATAACAATCAACCCAAGATGCCTAAGTTTAATATGAATTGGATTTATGCTCTTGTTTTGGTTTTCCTCCTTGTTTCAATGATTCTTAATGGAGCAGACGCCATAGGTGGAGCCTATTCTCAAGATGCTACTTTTACTAAGTTTAAAGAGTATGTGAATAAAGGCTATGCTAACAACGTGGTGGTAAATACCGATGAGAAAAAGCTCAAGATGTTTGTTAAACCGGCTAATATGCGTGATGTCTTTGCGATGGATGCTAAAAAGTTAGGCAAAGATCCGTATGTGAGTGTGAATGTGGGGTCTGTCGACGAGTTGGAAAAATACTTGACGGCTGTTCAACATACAGGGAAAATCAAAGATTTTGCGTATGAACGCACACCCAAAAACTATCTTTTTGAAATTTTCGGCTCAATTTTCCCCTTCTTATTGCTTGTAGGAGTTTGGTTCTTGTTGATGCGTTCTTTAGGTGGAGGCGGTGCCGGTGGTGGTGCCGGCGTGTTTAGCGTGGGCAAAAGTAAAGCCAAGATGCACGATAAAGGCAACGAGATAGGGGTTACATTTAAAGATGTGGCAGGACAGCAAGGTGCTAAACAAGAGGTGCAGGAGATTGTAGAATTTTTGAAAAGTCCGCAAAAATACACCGATTTAGGTGGAAAAATTCCCAAGGGAGCATTGCTTGTCGGCCCTCCGGGAACTGGTAAGACACTCTTGGCAAAGGCCGTTGCCGGTGAGGCAGGTGTACCTTTCTTCTCTATGAGCGGTTCCGACTTTGTGGAAATGTTTGTGGGTGTGGGTGCAAGTCGTGTTCGCGACCTCTTTGCACAAGCTAAAGAAAAGTCGCCCTGTATCATTTTTATCGATGAGATTGATGCCGTTGGTCGTGCCAGAAGCAAGAATCCTTCGATGGGCGGAAACGACGAACGCGAGAATACCCTTAACGCCTTATTGACCGAGATGGATGGTTTTGGTACAAATAGTGGTGTCATTATTCTTGCTGCCACTAACCGTGCCGACATGCTCGACAGTGCTTTGTTGCGTGCAGGTCGTTTCGACCGTCAAATCAATGTGGATCTTCCCGACCTGCCCGAGCGTAAAGAAATATTCCAAGTGCATCTTCGTCCCATCAAGTTGGACGACAGTGTAGATATCGATTTCTTATCTCGCCAGACACCGGGTTTCTCTGGTGCCGACATCGCCAACGTGTGTAATGAGGCTGCTTTGATTGCTGCCCGCCACAATCGTACAGCAGTAGGCAAGCAAGATTTCTTGGATGCGGTCGACAGAATTATCGGTGGTTTGGAAAAGAAAACCAAGGTTATGACAGCAGCAGAAAAACGTACCATCGCCCTTCATGAGGCCGGGCATGCCACAGTGTCATGGTTCTGCGAGCATGCTAACCCCTTGGTGAAAGTGTCTATTGTGCCTCGTGGTCGTGCTTTGGGTGCAGCGTGGTACTTACCCGAAGAAAGACAAATCACCACTAAGGAGCAAATGCTCGATGAAATGTGTGCTTTGATGGGTGGACGAGCTGCCGAAGAATTGTTTACAGGACATATTTCTACAGGTGCGATGAACGATTTGGAGCGTGCAACCAAGAGTTCTTATGGCATGATTGCCTATGCAGGTATGAGCGATCGCTTACCCAATATCAGTTATTATAACAATCAGGAGTATCAATTCCAGAAGCCTTATTCGGAGACAACTGCAAAGATTATCGACGATGAGGTAATGAAGATGGTGAACGAACAATACGATCGTGCCAAGCAGATACTTCGTGAACATAGCAAAGGACATAACGAATTGGCAGATCTTCTTATCTCTCGTGAGGTGATTTTCGCTGAAGACGTGGAGAAAATCTTTGGAAAACGCCCTTGGGTAAGTCGCTCTGAAGAGATTATTGAAGACAATACACCGAAGTTGGAAGATATGCCTGAAGAGGTAAGACAAGCCGAAGCAGAGCATCAGAGACGACTTCTAGAGGAATCTGAAGCATAAATAAATGGACAAGTTGGCAAAAGCGGATGGACGTAAGGGATGAAGTAGGCGTATCTGATGCGTTGTAAACCCTTATCAAAAGCACTCATCGGTTTGCCAACTTGTTTTGTTTTTATCTTATCTGTTGCAGGAAGTGTGCTGAGGTGAAAGCTCTTCCGCAGTGAACTAAGTGACAAACTATTCCACAACTGAGAAGTACTCAACATAACATATGACAGAAATCTCCCTTCCTTGGAAGGAGAGAAAGAAGGTTTCTATTGAACAACTCAAAAATGTAAAAATGACAGACAAACAACGCAACCTCATCACTCGCTCTATCACTGGCATTCTCTTTGTTGCCATTATGGTAGTCAGCTTTTTGCAACCTTTTGCAATGGTGTTTCTCTTTACATTGATAACAAGTCTTGCTCTTTGGGAATATACAGGCTTGGTCAATGAAAGTAAGGGAGTGAATGTCAATCGATTTATCACTACTGTGGCAGGAACCTATCTTTTTCTTGCCATTGCAGGCATCAATAGCGGCTATATCCAGACCCATGCTGTTTTTGTTCCTTATCTCTTAACCCTTGTTTATCTCTTTGTGAGTGAACTCTATACAAAGAATGAAAACCCTATTAACGATTGGGCATATACCATGTTGGGGCAGATGTATGTGGCCCTTCCTTTAGCAATGATTAGTGTGCTGGCTTTCCGTCAGTCGCCCGATGGTAGCATACATTATTATTATCTCTTGCCATTGAGCATCTTTATTTTTCTTTGGACGAGTGATACCGGAGCTTATTGTTGTGGTTCTCTTTTGGGTAAGCATAAACTTTTTCCACGCATTTCGCCGGCCAAGAGTTGGGAAGGTAGTATTGGTGGTGGAGTATTGGTGTTGATAGTAGCCGCTGGTATTGGTTATTATGAGATGCAGCATGAGGCATTGTCGGGCCTGACCATTCTGCAATGGGTTGGTTTAGGACTTGTTGTTACCGTCTTCGGAACATGGGGCGACTTGGTAGAATCACTCCTTAAACGCACTTTGGGCGTGAAAGATAGTGGCAATATTCTGCCCGGTCATGGCGGTATGCTCGACCGTTTCGACTCCTCTCTTATGGCTATTCCTGCTGCCGTGATATACCTTTACTCGTTGACGATGATTTGATATTCCTTCCAACCTCTCCAAAAGGGAGAAGAAGTGGAGATTTTTGAGTTATAGCTTTGATTTTTATATCGTTTATTTAGAGGCTTTTCCTACGTTAAACTATAAGTTTATTGTTTCTTTTGGTTCCCCGATAACGGCATAATAGTCGCTGTCTTCGTTGTTGATGTGTACCAGTGCCATCCTTGTTTGTCCTGTTATCCATAGGGCATGGACAGATATAATGGCGTCTTTGTCTTTATATTTAAAATCGCTGACAAATCGTTTGCGTATTTCATCCGATTGGTCTGCATAAGAGAGAGGCTCGCCATAGAGTTGTCTCATCCATTTTTTCAATCTCTCTTTATCGTCGCTTTTTTGTTTATCGCTTCTTTCTCTATGTGTGAGATAAGAGACTTTGACATATTTATCCTGATTGTTTGCATAGTGGTAAATTCCCGCAGTATAGCCTGCATCCAATAGGTTGATATAGCCAATAACAACTGTAGACTTCATATCTTTCCAGTTCGTATCTAGAAAATCTTTGTTTGCTTTCACATCAATCTTGGTAGAATAACGCTTCACTTGCTTATTATCTTGATAGAAATCCAGATGAGTGGTATATTTGCCTGGCAGATAAAAGCAATGTGACCATCCCCATTCTACGATGATAGAATCTTTGGTGTTTTTCTTGATAATATGGTGTTTACCTTCCAAACCTTCTACATGCCAGATAATAGAATCGTATTGTGCAATATCGTTCAAACGATATTGCCCTCCTATTTTATATTCTACTAGAGACAGAATTTCCGTATTGGCGTTATCTTGTACCAAGGTGAACGATGGTTGATACTCCGGTTGGGTGGTTTGTTCTGTTGGGCGATTATCGTTGTCAATGGTTTCTGGCCAATCGTTATTTTTTGAGCAAGACGTGATAATGTTAAGACCTATACATAAAATACCTATATACTGTTTTCCCTTTATCATAATTCTTGTTTTTTAGGTAATAAGAATGTTGACAAAAATAACTAAAGATATTGGAGTGAAAGTGTTTCTACATTAAAAGAATAAGAATTTGAATTTGCAAGAAAACGGTCTTTAGAAGCAGCAAAAAAGTGTGAAAGTATATTCTATTATCGGGTAAGCAACGCTGCTATGGATATTTGTGTAAGCCTTAAAACGCCTCGCGATATTTGCCTTCTTCTTTGTCGTCAAGCATGTTGAGGTAGGAATCGTAGCGACTTTGGGCGATATAATGGTTTTCCAAAGCCTTTCTGACCGCACATCCCGGTTCGTGTGTGTGCGTGCAATTATTAAAGCGGCAGTCTTTAGAAAACTCAAATATTTCTTTGAAATAACTGCTCAATTCTTCCTTTTCTATGTCAAACGTTCCAAAACCTTTTATTCCGGGGGTGTCGATAAGATAACCTCCTTCGGGCAAGGGGAGCATTTCGCTGAATGTGGTGGTGTGCATACCTGTGTTATGCACGTCCGAAATCTCTGCCGTTCGTAAGTCGGAACCCGGTAAGAGAGCGTTGATGAGCGTTGATTTACCCACTCCGCTGTTGCCACTCAATAGCGTTATCTTGTCTTTTAGTAAGGGACGGAGCTGTTCCAAGCCTTCTCTTGTGTTGGCAGAGATAGCGATACACCGGTAACCTACGGTGTCATAGAGGTTCATTACCATCTCTTGCAATCGCAATTCATCATCGGATAGAATGTCGGTTTTATTGAAAAGTAAGACCACCGGAATGCGATAAGCCTCGGCAGAAGCCAAGAAACGGTCGATGAAGGTGAGTGATGTTTCGGGATAATTAATGGTTACAAGAAGCAAAGCCATGTCGATATTGGCTGCGATGATATGACTTTGTTTCGAGAGGTTAGACGATTTGCGAATCATATAGTTGTGTCGGTCTTCGATGGCAGCTATAAATGCCGTCCCCTCTTGATTGGTAATGAGTTGCACGCGGTCGCCTACAGCCACCGGATTGGTGCTGCGTATGCCTTTCAATCGAAAGTTTCCTTTAATCTTACTTTCAATAATCTGTCCGTCGTCGGTCTTGACAGTGTACCAACTACCGGTGTTTTTGATAACGAGTCCGTGCATGAGATTTTAAATAATGAGTTTTTCGATGATGCACCTTTAAGTTGAGAAGTTGATGAATTCTTAACTAAAAGCTTAAAAAATCATCAACTTCTTCATCTAAATTTGCGTTCTTACACCGTCATAATTTCCTTATTCTTAGCCTCCAAGAGTTCGTCAATTTTCTTGATAAACTTGTCATGAAGCTTTTGCAATTGATCTTCAGCGTCTTTTTCGTTGTCTTCCGACAAACCATCTTTAATGGCTTTCTTCAGCTTGTCTTTGATGTCCGAACGCACATTTCTTACTTCCACCTTTGACTTTTCGCCTATCTTGTTGCATTGTTTTGCCAATTCGCGACGACGTTCTTCAGTGGGTTGAGGAATGCCAAGGCGGATAACTTCGCCATTATTGTCGGGAGTGATGCCCACGTCGCTATCCATAATGGCCTTTTCAATATCTCTAATCGCCTTCTTGTCAAAAGGTTTGATGGCGATGGTGCGAGCATCGGGAGCGGTAACAGAGGCTACTTGGTTGAGTGGAACCATCATACCATACGATTCAACACGCACACCATCGAGAATAGCTACATTGGCACGACCTGCACGCACACGAGCCAACTGCTCGTCGAGATACATCACTGCCATCTCCATGCGTTCCTGTGCATCTTGTAATGTTTCCTTTACGTCTATCATAATATTCAGTTATATTGTTTTAGTTTTGTACAAAAATAGAGATTAATTCGCAATTATACAAAGAAATGATGCTCTTTTCATTCCGCAAAAATCCCTTTTCTATTCTGCAGAATATACTTCACAAGTTAGTAATTGCATGATTTTTTCTAAATAGGAAGCATCTGTTTCGTCGAAGGCATTGAGCTTTTTGCTGTCTATATCCAGCACACCAATCACTTCGCCTCTGCCATTATGAATGGGGACAACTATTTCCGAACGCGACAAGGAGCTACATGCTATATGCCCGGGAAATAACTCTACATCCGGTACCACGATGGTCTTGTTCTGGGCAAAGGCTGTTCCGCAAACGCCTTTCCCTATGGGTATTGAGTAGCATGCAGGCGGACCTTGAAACGGTCCGAGGCGTAGCATGTTACCATTGCGTTGCATATAAAAACCAGTCCAGAAATAATCGTCGAACGCTTGATGCAAGGCTGCAGCCACATTGGCTTGCACCCCCACCTCGTCAGTCTCGTTTTCAATTAATGCTTTTACTTGAGGTATTAACTCCTCGTATTTCTTTCTCTTATCCATCTACCGTCTATTCGTCAGTGTCTTTAGGTTTGGAGGCCACTCGCTGCATCTCTTCTGCCACCATATTGGTGAGTTCCACAAACTGCGAAATGGCAAGTTGCTCGGGACGTTTGGTCATTATCTCGTGCGTATAGAACTCCGGTGATGCGGGATTGCCTGCAAAAAGTTGACGAAGACTTACCCTTAGCATCTTTCTACGCTGATTAAACACTGTCTTAACCAAGCGTTTGAACAACATTTCATCACATCCCAAGTGGGTTACGCCATTGCGTGTCATTCTGATAACCGCACTCTTCACCTTGGGGGGAGGATTAAAAACCGTTTCGTCTACCGTAAAAAGATACTCCACATCGTACCATGCTTGGATGAGTACAGAGAGGATGCCATAAGCTTTATTGCCCGGTTCTGAGGCGATGCGTTGTGCCACTTCTCTCTGAATCATACCCGTGCAGCAAGGGATGAGCTCCTTAAAATCGAGCATTTTAAAGAATATCTGCGAAGAAATGTCATAAGGATAGTTGCCCGTTAGCACAAATTTCTCGCCGTCGAACACCTTTGACAAGTCCATTCGCAAGAAGTCTTCGCCCAGAATATCCTCTTTCAGCAATGGGAAATGTTCGTGCAAATATTCCACCGACTCTCTGTCTATCTCCACCACACGCATCTTTCTGTTCTTTTGCATGAGGTATTGCGTCAATACACCCATACCCGGACCCACTTCCAAAACAGGAATATCGGCACAGGCATCCACCGTGTCGGCTATACGTCGGGCAATGCTTAGGTCGGTAAGAAAATGTTGCCCCAAATGCTTTTTGGGCTTTACGGTCTTTATCATATGCATATATTATATAATGTATGTCAGCCGATTTTGTTGCTTGTCAGCTTCCGCAATCTCCTGTCATACCACGATTTCGTAAGCAAAGTTACGGATAAAAAACCAATATTCTTCACTCATACTTTGTATTCTCATTGTTTTCCACTATTTTTGCAATATTCTAAATCTCTCTAACATTGGATTTAAAGAAGATAGCTAACAATACTTGGAAGGTTGCCCTGTCGCTTTTTCTCGGCAGTGCCATCCTTTTTTGGATGTATCGCGACTTCGATTTTAAGCAGGTGGAGCATGTCATGCT
>JALEWR010000047.1 GCA_022783515.1 Prevotella sp. | reverse complement strand
ACTTCTGTTTTCATAATCATGTTTGTGGGGTGATGGGGGAATGAGAAGTGGATGAAGGGTTGGGAACCTTATAGCCTGACGGTATTTGGAGAGATAAGTACCGTTCTTTCCGTCGCTCTTCCTTAACCATTTTACAATGTTTGCTGTCGTCTAAACTCTGCACATACCACCGCGGTGGCTATGGCTACGTTGAGGCTTTCTGCTGTTTCGCTGTCTTGTGGGTAAGGAGGAATGAGCAGTTGGCGACTGACCAATTCTCTCACAGCAGGCGAAAGGCCTTTTCCTTCGTTGCCCATGACGATGATACCATGCGAAGAAAGCTGTTGCCGGTATATGTTTTCGCCGGTAAGAAGAGTGCCGTAGATGGGGTAATCGGGTGGGAGCGACTTGAACAGACTTGTCAAATCGGTGTACACCACGTTCACCCTTGCAATGCTCCCCATCGTGGCTTGCACCACCTTGGGATTGTACCAGTCGGCTGTATCTTCACTACAAAAGATAGTGTCGATACCAAACCAGTCGGCTATACGAATGATTGTACCCAGATTTCCGGGGTCTTGCACACCGTCAAGAGCCAACGATAGCGAGTTGTTGAGTAGGGAAGTGAGAATGTTTTCCTTTGTTGTTTTCTGCTTAAAAACAGCCAAGACCTGTTGCGGATGTTGCAGAAAACTCACCTTTTTCAATTCTTCCTCTGTTACGATGCACCATTCAGTGTCGGCATTCACCATGTCAGGATGTGTCCATTGTTCGGTGGCAACGATGAGTTGGGCAGGCATCTTTTGCAACAAGTCGCCCACAACTTTCGGTCCTTCAGCTACGAAGACACCCTCAGCACTTCTGTTTTTCTTCAATTCCAGCGAACGAAGATATTTAATTTTGGCTTTACTAATCATGTCTATACCTTGCAAAGATAGAGATAAATGTCGAAAGAAGAATAAAATTTAGGCCTATTCTCCTGCACTATTAGCAAAAAATAGTAACTTTGCCTTGATAATTAACCAAGGTAAAGGGTTATGATATTTATCGTCTTTCGAGTCGTACTGATGCCGAACAGATGTCGTTAAAGAGTTTTGCAAGTAAAATAAACACGGTGAAGTTGAGTCATATTTTCCACTTATCCCCTTTGTTTCGTTCACGGTTATCCGTGGTGTTGTCATGGCTGATGTGTCTTGGCTTATTGTCGGCATGTAGCACTTCCAAGTTCATTCCCGATGGAGAATACTATCTTGACAAGGTTTCCATTCGGTCGGACAATAAGCAAGTGAATGCTTCCAGTCTCGAACCCTACATTCGTCAGAAAGCCAATTCGCGTTGGTTTTCTATCTTTAAAATACCCTTAGCCACTTATTCGCTGGCAGGAAGAGACACGAGCAAATGGGTGAATCGCACCCTTCAAAAGATTGGGGAAGAGCCGGTGGTGTACGATACGGTGCAAGCCCGACTCTCAATGAACGACTTGAAGCTCGCCATGCAAAACCTTGGCTATATGAATGCAAGCGTGGAGCTGAAGACCAAGACCAAGGGTAAGAAGTTGAAAGCCACTTATCTCTTGCATCCTGGCGAACCTTATTATATCAATTCCATAAAATACGACATACAAGACGAGCGGATTGACAGCTTGCTGCAACTCTCCGACATGAAGAATCAAGGCATCAAAGCCGGCGATCCCTTTACGGTGGCTCGCTTGGACGAGGAGCGTAAACGCATAACCAACCTTTTGCTGAACAACGGCTACTATCGTTTTCATAAAGATTTTATAATGTATGGAGCCGACTCCTTGCGAGGAACGAAGAATATAGACATAGTTTTGCACCTGCTGAAGTATCGTGCTACGACCAATATGCCTGAGACTCATCATCCTCGTTATTATATTCGCAATGTCTATTTCCATAACAACGACAGCAACACCACTTATCTTCGTCCCAAGGTTTTGTGGAATAACAGTTGGATGAAGGAGGGCGATGTCTTTAGTGCTTCCGACCTACAACGCACCTATAACAATTTTGCGAAGTTGCGGGCGGTGCGATATACCAATATCAGATTTGTAGAAGTGCCGGATACAACCTTGCTCGACTGTCACATTAATATTAATCATAACAAGCGACAATCGGTGTCTTTCCAACCCGAAGGTACCAATACGGCAGGTAATTTGGGAGCTGCAGCGTCGGTGACCTATGAAAATCGCAACCTCTTTAAAGGTAGTGAGGTCTTTAGTTTGCAGTTTAGAGCCGCCTTTGAAGCTATCACAGGTTTGGAAGGATACCAGAATAAAGACTATAAAGAGTTTGGAGTGGAGTCGAAACTACACTTCCCTCGCTTTGTGGCTCCTTTCCTCTCACTTGATTTTAGGCGTAAGAGCAACGCCACATCCGAATTGTCGGTGGGTTGGAACTTGCAAAACAGACCCGAGTTTCATCGTCGAGTCTACTCTACAGCGTGGCGTTATTTATGGAGCGTGGCACAGAAGAATCTCTCTTATCGACTGGATTTGCTCGACTTGAACTATGTGTATATGCCGTGGATTAGTCCCACGTTCAAAGCCGATTACTTGGATAATAACACCCATCGTAATGCCATTCTGCGTTATAACTACGAAGACTTGTTTATTGCAAAACTAGGTTTTGGAATGAGTTATAATGATGGAACCAACGTGTTGCGTACCAATATCGAAACAGCAGGTAATGTGCTGAATGCTGTGTCGCTACTGACCAAGGGACAAACCAATAAAGAAGGGCATTACTCGCTCTTTAATATTGCTTATGCACAATATGTGAAATTTGATGTTGACTACACTCGTTTAATCAAGTTTGATATGCACAACTCACTGGCTTTACATGCCGGTTTGGGTGTGGCTTATCCCTATGGGAATAGTACGATTTTGCCTTTTGAAAAGCGATATTTCTCGGGTGGAGCCAACTCGGTGCGTGGATGGAGCGTCAGAGAGTTAGGGCCAGGTAATTTTAGAGGTACGGATGGACGTATCGACTTTATCAATCAGACAGGCGATGTCAAACTGGATATGAACGTGGAGTTTCGCACTTTCTTGTTTTGGAAGTTGCATGGAGCAGCTTTTATCGATGCAGGAAATATCTGGACCCTACGCAATTATGCCGACCAACCGGGCGGACAGTTTAAGCTAAATAAGTTTTACGAGCAAATAGCAGTGGCATACGGCTTGGGCTTTCGCTTGAACTTCGATTATTTTATCATTCGTTTCGACCTCGGAATGAAAGCTATCAACCCCGCTTATGCCAATAAGAAAGAGCATTATGCCTTTCTCTATCCCAAGTTGAGTCGCGACTTTAAGTTCCATTTTGCCGTAGGTTTACCTTTTTAAACTCTTTGTATATGTCGATGAAGTGTCAAGTGTATGGTAAGCAAGAAGCCATCGCAGAGATGAATAAGTTGGCTAAGGCTGGTAAGGAATTTGTGTTTATTGTGAGCTATAATTGTGAACAAACCTATATATCGGAAGTAAACAACTTAAATCCAAACGAGCTTTTGGTGGCTTTCCCTACGTTTCAGAACATAGAAAAAGAGTGCAAAGTGGAAGAGAAAACCGTGAAATGGAGTTTTGTTCCACCGTGTAGGACGAAGTATGAGCAAGCCATTAGCTATGTGAAGAATCGTATGCGAGCTGGGGATAGCTATCTTGCCAACCTGACTTGCAAGGTAAATATTGACACCAACCTTGATTTACGCGACATCTTTTTGCGGTCGAAAGCCTTGTATCGCTGTTGGTTAAAAGACCGTTTTGTGTGTTTCTCGCCAGAGATTTTTGTGCGTATAGATAAGGGTAGAATATCGTCTTACCCCATGAAAGGAACGATAGATGCTACTATAGACAATGCCGAGATAAGCCTACTTGGTAACGAGAAAGAAGCAGCCGAACATGCCACGATTGTCGATTTGATACGCAACGATTTAAGTATGGTTGCCACTCAGGTGCAAGTGACGAAGTATCGCTATATCGACCGTTTAACCACCAATCAAGGAGAGATATTACAAACAAGTTCGGAGATACAGGGTCGGCTCACCCCTTATTATCAAGATCATATTGGCGACTTGCTTTTTAAACTTCTTCCTGCCGGGTCTATCACTGGCGCCCCTAAACCCATAACGATGGATATTATTGCGGAGGCAGAGAAGTATAATCGAGGTTTCTATACAGGTGTGATGGGGCATTATGCTCATGGTTGCTTAGATAGTGCGGTGATGATAAGGTTTATCGATTGTGAAGACGGACAACTATATTATAAAGCCGGTGGAGGAATAACTGCCAAGAGTAATAATGAGGATGAATATCAAGAAGTAAAGAATAAAATTTATGTGCCGATTTATTGAAACAGTCAGAGTAGAGAATGGGCAAATATGTAATGCTGATTATCATTTACAGAGAATACATACTACCCGAAACTATCATTGGGGTGATGCACCGACGTTTTCGTGGAAAGAAATAGAATCTGCCATTGATGTATCTGTACCCCAAGCCAAACTGCGTTTTATTTACGATCGCAAGTATGTTAGTGAGGTCACTTTTACTCCTTATGTCACACCGCAGATTCGATCGTTACAATTGGCAGAAGTTTTTCATGCTGACTATTCTTTTAAAAGAGTTGATCGCACTTTGTTTCAACAACTTAAACTGCAGTATCCTACTTGTGATGATGTACTGATTGTATGCCAAGGAAAAATCACCGACACCTCTTTTACCAATGTTGCTTTCTTCGATGGCCAACGATGGCTCACGCCTGATACACCGCTTTTGGCAGGTACACGCAGAGCAAGTTTATTGGCTGAAGGACGAATACATGAGCATCCCATTGGTGTTGCTGATTTAGTTAAGTATTCTCACGTTGCATTATTCAATGCAATGAACGATCTGGGAGATATAGTTCTACCCATTGAATGTATACATGAAAGGTTATAGCCTTATCTTATGGAGGCAGATGTAATGAATAAGAGATAAGAATGAAAAGAGTTTGTATATCTCCGGTCATAGCCACAGTGCAGAAGATGCAGTGGATAAGGGTGGCGTGTACGACTTTGTTGTAAATGTTGAAGCTCCAGTCGCTACTTCTATTCAAGGTGTTGGTGTTGCTTCAACAAACGTAGAAGCTACAGACATATATACCATTAATGGTGTTAAGGTGAATGGTACACTTAACAGCTTGCCTAAGGGGGTATATGTAGTGAACGGCAAAAAGATTGTTGTACGCTAAACAAAGAGTCAATCTGCATAAAGATTGATATCCCATAATTCTGAAGGGAGTTGATGGTTGTTAATGGGAGTGCATCCCCTATGAGGGTGAAAAGATTGCTCCTGCTAATTTCCATTAGCTCCTTTTTCTTTTGTCTGTATTAAGATAACCATCAGTTCGGGATAAACCGAACAGATGGTTGATCAGTGAGCGAGTCAAGACGTTGACAGAGAGATGTGTTTTCCTCTTCATTTTTGTAAAAGACTACTACAAGAACAAAATCAAGTGAGGGATAAATTTCAGGCAAGTATCCTTTTCGAGCATGCCAACTTATATGTTCTTATAATCGGAATATCATAGTGATCGGCTTGTCAAATCAAATCTGATTCAACGTTTTAAAAAAATGTCGTAGATAGTAAAATAAGGCAAAATTTAATATTTGACGACTGCTTACAGGTTTTCAACACCATTCTTTACAAATGTATCATCTTTTCATTTGTGAAGTGATTAAGGCTGAATTAGTGAGTGAAATAGGCTGAAATGATGAATACTTAAGGCTAAATTGCAGGATAATTGAGGCTGAATTGCATGGCAAGAGATATTGGGTGGGTGAATAAAAGAATTTAAAAGTTCATCAACCTGTCAACTCCTTAGCGTGCGAACACATTGGTTCACCCCTACAACTTGCTCTTTTAAAACTCATAACCTCGCTACCTTGTAGCCTCAAAAACTTACTATTATTTTGTAAGAGTGCTTGTTTTTTAGTACTTTTGCACATGATTCGAATACATAAACACATTATACATGGATATCTCATATAAATGGCTTAAAGAGTATGTCGACTTCGACTTGGCTCCGCAGAAGGTGGCTGAGGTGTTAACCTCTTGTGGTTTGGAAGTTGGCTCTTTGGAAGAAGTGCAGACAATTAAAGGAGGTTTGAAAGGCCTCTATGTGGGTGAAGTGCTTACTTGCGACGCTCATCCCGACTCAGATCATTTGCATGTAACAACAGTGGACTTGGGACGTGAAGAACCTTCACAAATTGTTTGTGGTGCAGCCAATGTGGCTGCCGGTCAGAAAGTTATCGTGGCAGATATTGGTTGTATCTTGTATGATGGCGATAAAGAATTTGTTATCAAGAAATCGAAGCTTCGCGGTGTAGAAAGCTATGGTATGATTTGTGCTGAGGACGAAATTGGTGTGGGTACAAGTCATGATGGTATCATCGTGCTGCCTGCCGATGCACGAGTGGGACAACCGGCAGCAGAATATTATAATTTGGAAAGCGACTGGCTGATTGAGGTGGATATCACCGCCAATCGTTCGGATGCTTTGAGCCATTATGGTGTGGCTCGCGATTTGTATGCTTGGCTGTTGCAAAATGGTTATACCACCGGTCTGAAACGTCCCGACTGCGAAGCATTTAGCGTGGACAATGAAACTCTGCCTATCGAGGTGGAGGTGAGAAACACCGAAGCCTGCAAACGATATGCTTGTGTGAGCATTAGCGGATGCGAGGTGAAAGAGAGTCCTGAATGGTTGCAAAACAAATTGAAAGTGATTGGCTTGCGACCTATTAATAATATTGTGGATATCACCAATTATGTGCTGATGGCTTATGGACAGCCTTTGCATTGTTTTGACGCCGACTTGGTGAAAGGCCATAAAATTATTGTAGATAGTGCCACTGAAGGCGAGAAGTTTGTTACCCTCGATGGTGTGGAACGCACCTTGAGCGATAAAGACTTGATGATTCGCAACGTGGAAGAGTCTATGTGCTTGGCCGGTATCTATGGCGGAAAAGGTAGCGGTACATACGAAAATACACGCGATATTGTGTTGGAGAGTGCTTATTTTCATCCCACATGGGTACGCAAGAGTGCTCGCCGTCATGGTTTGAGTACCGACTCTAGCTATCGTTTTGAGCGTGGAGCCGACCCCGAAACAACCATCTATGCGTTGAAGCAAGCTGCCATTCTTTGTCGTGAATTGGCCGGCGGTAAGATTTCTATGCAAATTAAGGATGTATATCCCGAGGAAGTGAAGGGTTTTGAGGTGAGCTTGAAGTATGCTTATGTGGATCAACTCATCGGCAAACAGATTGGCAACGATACAATAAAAAGTATTGTGACAAGTCTGGGCATGGACGTTTTGTCGGAAAATGCCGACGGGTTGGAATTGAAAGTGCCGGCTTATCGTGTGGATGTACAACGTCCTTGCGACGTGGTGGAAGACATTTTGCGTATCTATGGATATAACAATGTGGAAATTCCTGCTCAGTTGAAGAGTTCTTTGTCGGTTCCGGGTGCAGCCGATCAGTCGCAAAAACTCGAAACATTGATTGGCGAGCAGTTGGTGGGTTGTGGCTTTAACGAAATTTTGAACAACTCGTTGACTAAGGTTTCTTATTACGACTCGCTCAACAAATATACCGAAGAGACATGCGTGAAAATCATGAACCCCTTGAGCAACGACTTGGGTATGATGCGTCAGACTTTGCTTTTCGGTGGATTGGAAAGCATATCATATAATGTCAATCGCAGAAACGCTAATCTTCGTTTCTTTGAATTTGGCAACTGCTATCATTTTAACCCTGCAAAGGCAGATGGCGAGCAACCCATCAAGGCCTATACAGAGGAGTATCACCTCGGACTTTGGGTTACCGGTAAGCGTGTGGAAGGCTCATGGGCGCATGCCGATGAGAAGTCGTCGTTCTACGAACTCCATGCTTATGTACAGAATATCTTTGCTCGTTTGGGCGTTCCTGCCGGTTTGTTGGTAACTGAAAAGAGCGACAACAATATCTATTCGTCGGCTTTGGTTATCAAGAATCGTGGCGGAAAACTCATTGCAGAGTTAGGTCTCGTGTCTGAGGCTATGAAGAAACGCTTCGACTTGACTTCTGATGTTTATTTCGCCGATATTCATTGGACTAATCTGATGAAATGTTTGCGTAAGGGAGATGTGCAGTTTGAGGAAATCAGTAAGTTCCCCGCAGTGAGTCGCGACTTGGCTTTGTTGCTCGATAAGGAAGTGGAATTTGCACAAGTGGAACAAGTGGCTAAACAAACAGAGAAGAAATTGTTGAAGAAGGTAGAATTGTTCGACGTGTACGAAGGTAAGAACTTGCCGGCAGGCAAGAAGAGTTACGCTGTGAACTTCATACTTCAAGACGAACAGTCAACATTGAACGATAAGCAAATTGATGCCATCATGAAGAAATTGATTGCCAATCTGACCACCAAATTGGGTGCAGAATTGAG
>JALEWR010000046.1 GCA_022783515.1 Prevotella sp. | reverse complement strand
CTCGCCAGTGAAGAAGGATTGGACAACGCAAAAGTGGGTTGGCACGAAGAATACGGCCACGCCAACAAGGCTGCCGTATGGGCTGCACTCTCCCGTTTGTACCTCAACGCCAAAACTTATGTAGGTCAAGACCGCTACACCGACTGTATCACTTACTCTAAGAAGGTGATTAATGCAGGTTATCAGTTGGAACCTCAATATGGAGATATGTTCAAGGCCGACAATGACCAGTCAAAGGAAATGATTCTTCCTTGCCGTTACGAAGGCGACCAAACCATGACATGGGGTGGTATGACAGCCATGTTGTGCTGGGGAGCGGCAGAGTTCCAAGAAGAAACCAACGCCAAAGGTGCGTGGCAGGGAGTGCGTGCGAAATCTACACTCTACAAGATGTTCACTCGCGAAAACAATTTCGAGAAGGACAGCCGTCGTGCTATGCTCCGCACAGAAGGTACCACCAACATGGAAATTGTGAACGAAGCCGACTTCAAGAACAACGGTATCCCTGTTACCAAGTATTACAATGTAAACAAAGACGGCAGCAAACCTGCATCTTCAGAGGCGTATATTGACTTCCCACTCTTCCGCTTGGGTGAAATATACCTGAACTTGGCAGAAGCCGTATTGCGTGGCGGACAGGGAGCAACGAAAGCCGAAGCATTGGGCTATATTAACGATTTGCGTAAGCGTGCCTACACCGACAAGCTCTCGGCTCCTATCGGTGACAACGAGTTTACACTCGAATTCATGCTCGACGAGCGTGGTCGCGAGTTGTTCTACGAGGCACATCGCCGTACCGACCTTGTACGTTTCGGCAAATACACTTCGGGCGACTATGTATGGCCTTGGAAAGGTGGCGTGGCAGAAGGAAAGGCTGTATCAGACATCTATGCCATCTTCCCCATCCCATCTGACGACAAAGGTGCCAACACCAACCTAAAACAGAACCCTGGTTATTAATAAATGTTTTTATTAAGCCTAAGGGCAGAGCAGGGATTATCCTTACTCTGCCCTGGCAAAAAAGAAAACTCAATAAGCAAACAGTTATGAAGTTTAAGTATATTTTTTCCCTTGTAGCCGGAGTTGTGGCAATGACATCGTGTTCAGACGACATTACCACTCCCGTGCTAGAATTGCAGCAAGCTGCCAAGCTCAATGCAATCACCCCGGCAGAGGTAACCTTTACACAAGCCAATAGCACAGAGAACTTCCCTGAAATAAGCTGGGAAAAAGCCAACTACGGCAATGGTGCAGTGGTCAACTACGAAGTTACCGTTACTAATAACACCACCCAAAAAAAGGTGGTTATCGGTGAGACAGGCGATAACAAACTCAACCTCACCAATGCAGAGATGAACACTCTCTTGGCGAAAGTGGGTGCTTATCCCGGTCAAACCTACGATTTCACCGTATCGCTCGCATCCGAAGCTTTTAATGTTTACAACGATCATGCTCAAAACACCGTAACGTTTAAAGCCACTCCCTACGACCCAAACACTGTCAATATCGACTGGAACTATGCCTATGTGGCAGTGGGTTATCCCGAATGGGACTATACCAAGGCTTATCTCATTGGCGACCCCGACGGCGATGGCGTATATAAAGGCTGGGTGCAATTGGAAGAAGGTGAGTCATTTGCTATTCTCGACGGTAAGGATATCACCAAGGTATTAGCACAAGACCAACCCATTACCGATGCCAATAAAGGCTTTGTAGAAATAACACTTGATGACCAAGGCAATGTTTCTATGACTCAACCCACCAAGTGGGGACTCATCGGTGATGCCACATCGGGTGGATGGTCAAGCGACACACCACTTGAATACGATGCCGATACACGTCTATGGACCGCCGTTACCGTATTGAGCGACAAGGAATTTAAGTTCCGTGCCAACAAAGATTGGGTTATCAACTATGGTTCTGACGGTGTAACCACCGATGGATTGAAAGCGGATGGTGATAACTTCAAGGGTTTGAATCCTCACGCCTACATCGTTACCCTCAACCTCACCAATGCAGGCAAGTACACCTATACATTGGAAGAGACCACAGTTGAGCTTTCAAGTGCAATGATGACCTTGCCGGGCAGCTACCAAGCCGATGGCGGTTGGAAGCCGGAAGCAGACGATGCTCTAAAACTTACCTCCGAGAACCGCGACTTTAAATATATCGGTACTCACTATTTCCCTGCTAACACCGAATTCAAAATGTATGATGCAGGCACATGGTTGGGTATTAAAGGCGACATGGTATGGAATGAAACCCATACAAAGGCAAACTTCGTTATCGACTCAGGCGACAACATCAAGATTGCTGACGGTGGCTATTACCGCATAGAGGCTGACACCAAAAAGAAAATTGCCTCAATAACCAAAACCGGATGGGAAGTAATCGGTGATGCGACACCCGACGGATGGGACAAAGGACAGGTGATGACCTATAACCCCACAACAAAAAAATGGTCTATTACCGTAGTGATGAAAGACGGTACATTCAAGTTCCGCTGGGATGCAGCATGGACAAAGAACCTCGGTGGCACTGCTTCGGCTCTAACACAAGACGGTGCAAACATTTCTATCACAGCCGGTACATACCTCATCGAGTTAGACCCAGCCAATAACGTAGCAACCGTTACACAGCAATAAAAGACCGTTCAACACGTTAACGTTCTTATGCGTTAACATAGAATATGAAGCAATAAAAAGGCATACTCTCATTGAGTATGCCTTTTTATCTAAATCAAATCATAAAATACCTATCTTACTGCCCAACAGAAACAAAACTTTCTTAAATATAGAAAATAATAGAGAGAATTATAGTAACTTTGTTCTTGGTTCCATTACAATTACAAGAAATCTATATTGAATGAAGAGTAAACCGTTAATTCATTTAAGTCTATATGTCTTTTTCCTCGCGGGAATTGCCTCTTGTACTTCCAACGAAGAGAAAGCCGATATCATGGTAGATAATTTCATGAAGCAACATCTTCACGACCCATCATCTTATAAACTCATAGAATACAGTCATCTCGATTCGTTGCATAGTAGCTTTGAGGCAACCGACGAGGCGGCTTATATGATAGATAAGATGAAACAAATCACCGATTCGGCTGCCTTCTATGCCGACAAGGTGTCTACTGTTTACAAGGCTCAAAAGCTCATCGACGACGGCCAACGCATCCTCAAATCATATAAGAAGAAACAGGCTGCCTTCAATTCGCAATTCCTTGGCTTTACAAAGACTATTAAGTTCAGAGCCAAAAACGACAAAGGCGTATGGACTCGCAGCTATGTAACCTTTCGCATCAGTCCCGACTACAAACGCATTACCATAGAAGACGGCGATATCACTATTATCGATTTATTCGGATCAGATGTAATCAAAAACAATATGGCAAAGGATTAAGTTTCTCCTCATCCCATTTATTAATCATCCCCAATCGGCTATTGTAGGCGGTTGGGGATAATTGTATCAAAATGCAATAACTTGTTGTTTACGAGTCATCGTCTTATCTATGATTGGCAACCAAATAAAAGTGGAGATATATCAAGTTAGTATATCTCCACTTCCATTATTACCTATTCTCAAAGCCTCAACCGAGGGAATAGGTATCTCTGTTTTCTTACAAGCCTCTGGCCTTAATCAAAGCATTAGCATCAGGTTCTTTCAAACCGGTGAAGTCGGTAAACATCTGCATCAAATCGCCAGTGTTACCACGGCTCACAATCTTATCGCGATATGCTTGACCAACAGCACTGTTCAAAGCTCCGTGCTGTGTGAAGTATTCGCCCACATTTTCAGACAATACCTCACTCCACAAATAGCTGTAATAGCCTGCTGCATAACCACCACCCCATACATGGTTAAAATAAGAGGTAGAATAGCGAGGAAGAATCTGAGGATTCAATAGGCCCACTTTCTTCAAAGCATCTGCCTCAAACTGTTTGGCTTGCTCTGCGGCAGGAACATCAGACACAGCCACATTATGCCATGCCAAATCAACACAGGTAGCAGCCAAGTTTTCGCCCAAAGCATAAGCCGAATGATAATTCAACGACTCAAACATACGCTTTTTCAAATCGGCAGGCATGGGTTGATTGGTTGCATAGTGGCGTGCATAATTGTCGAACACTTCTGACACAGCAGCAAAATATTCGTTGAACTGCGAAGGAAGTTCCACAAAGTCGCGTGTAACGGCAGTACCACTCAAGCTGTGATAGTTACAATTTGAAAGCATTCCGTGCAAGCCATGACCAAACTCATGGAACATAGTTGTTACTTCATCCCAATTCAGCAATGTGGGCTGACCTTCGGGAGCCTTGGCATAGTTACATACATTATAAATAACCGGCTGTTGCTTGCGTGCCTTACTTTGCTTCACAAACGAACTCATCCATGCACCTCCACGCTTGGTGGGACGACGGAAGTAGTCGGTATAGAACAATGCCAATGTCTTTCCGTCCTTATCAATCACGTCATACACCTTCATATCGGGATGATAAGTAGGCACATCATGACGCTCTTTAAACGACAAACCGAACACCTTATTAGCAGCATAGAACACGCCATTAACCAATACCGAGTCGATATTGAAGTAAGGTTTCACCTCGTCTTCAGAGAAATTAAACTTCTCTTTCTTCATCTTAGCAGAATAATAGAAGCGATCGTAGGGTTGCAATTGGAAGTCGGCACCCATTGTCTGACGTGCATAAGCCTCTATTTCTTTTGTTTCAGCCTCAGCCTTGGGTTTGTAAGCATCAATCAAACGATTCAGGAAAGCATATACATTGGTGGTATTCTTTGCCATAGTATTGTCCAAAGAATAAGCTGCATAAGTGTTAAAGCCCATCAATTGTGCTTTCTCCGCACGCAGTTTTGCCAATTCGGCAATAATGGGGAAGGTGTTGTGCTGACCTGTTCCATCGGCACGATGCACCGAAGCATGGAACACCTTTTTACGCAATTCGCGGTTATCCAGACTACTCAAGATGGCTTGTTGTGTGGTATTGGCAATAACAATGCAATAAGGAGCTTTGCCACCTCTGGTCTCTGCATCACGTTTGCATTGTGCGATATCGGCAGCACTCAAACCTGCCAAGTCGCTTTCCTTCTCCACCCATACAGTTGCATCGTTCACCGACTTAGGCAACATTGTGCCAAACTCTTGTTGCAACACCGCCATACGGTTGTTGATTTGCTCCATTCTGGCTTTCTTTGCTGTGGGCAACAAGGCTCCGGAGCGTACAAAACCCTTATACATCACTTCCAAGAGTTTCTTATCTTCACCCTTCAACTTGGTATATTCCTTATCATATACTTGCTTGATACGTTGGAAAAGTTGCTGGTCAAACATAATTTTGTTGTCCAAATCGGTCAACATAGGTATGATTTCTTTTTCCAATGCCTGAATCTCAGGTGTTTTATGAGCCCCCGTCAGACAGAAAAAAGCACTTGTTACACGGTCGAGCGTTGCACTGCTATTCTCGAATGGCACAATTGTATTGGCAAAAGTAGGTTGCTGCTTATTGGCTTTAATGCTCTTAATAGTAGCCAGCTGTTGTGCAATAGCCGCCTTAAAGGCAGGCATATAATGCTCGGGCTTGATTTTTCCAAAGTCGGGTGCTTGGAAAGGCAAGCCACTTGGTTTCATCAGAGGATTAATTGTTTCCACCTTTACAAGTTTTGTTGTTTTTGTCTGGGCAGGCACCGGCAACACCGTTGTGCATGCCAGCCCCATCAATAAAAGCGTTTTCTTCATGTTGCTATTCATTTTATGCTTTTTGTATTATTGTTGTCTCTATTCATCGATTATTAATTCATCAATTCATCCGACTATGTCATTTATTGACTCATTAATACATCAACTCGTACAAAAATACAAAAAAACGGCTAAAACTCCAACACTAAGACAGCACGAGGTTGCAGTTTCACATTCTTTGTGATATCCACCACTTCACCTGTAAGAATATTTCGGGCTGTTTTTGCATGGCCTATCACTTCGGCATAACGTTCCACAACAAACTCAGCTTCTTGCTTGGTGCCATTCAAAATGGTAAGGACATGCTTGTTGTTGTGAACTCTTGCCAAGACATATACGCCTTGGTAAGGTATGAACTGTACTTGCTTTCCTTTGATGATGGCATCGTTTCCTTGTCGCCAATGCAAAAGACGGCTTGTCCAATCAAACATATCGTTCTCTTCTTGGCTGCGTCCTTCCTTGGTAAAAGCGTTGCGTGCATCACCGGGAAAACCGCCGGGAAAATCCTTACGCACATCTCCATCGGTCACTTCCTTTGTTCCATTCATCAGTATCTCCGTACCATAATAAAGCTGTGGTGTGCGATTCATTGTAAGCAAAAGTGCCATAGCTTGCTTCAAAGCTGCCACGTCCTTGCCCTTACCCAAAAATCTGTCGGTGTCGTGGTTCTCGATAAATGCCATCACAAACGAGGGATTGGGATATAAATAATCATAGACCAAACCATTATACACGCGGTTCAAGCCTGCCCACCAAGCGTCGGTATCTTCGTTTTTAGCTTGATTGATACGTTCGAAAAAGGCAAAGTCCATCACCGATTTGAGATAGCTGTTGCTTTCAGAGAGCTTGGAATCTTTTTGCCATGCTGCCGTATAGGCAGGTTCTGTCACCCATGTTTCGCCCACGACGTTAAAGTTGGGATACTCATTGTCTATCGTTTTCATCCATTGAGCCATCGCCTGACGGTCGGCATAGGGGTAAGTATCCATACGAATGCCGTCTATTCCCACATGTTCAATCCACCAGATACTGTTTTGAATGAGATATTTCAAGACATGCGGATTGCGTTGATTGAGGTCGGGCATGGTGGGAACAAACCAACCGTCTACTGTTTCTTTCAAATCCACCTGAGAAGTGTAAGGGTCGAGAACGGGCGTGAGTTTGTAACTTGTCTGCAAATACTGCGACTTTGTTTTGTTGTGTCCCATTGCTGTTCTACTGTCGATGGCCTGTCCTTTGCCAGCCTTGAGTTCTTTCAGCCATTGCGGTTTGTTGAACCAGTCGTTGGAAGGCAGGTTCATTGTCCACGGATGCTCAAAGCCACAGTGATTGAAAATCATATCCATCACAATCTTCAAGCCTCTTTGGTGTGCCTCATCCACCAAACGCCTGTATTCGTCGTTGGTGCCGAAACGCGGGTCTACACGGTAGTAGTCGGTTGTGGCATAGCCATGATAGGTACTATATCCCTTGGTGTCGGGCGAATTGTTTTCCAAAACAGGCGTAAACCAAAGAGCCGTAACGCCCAACTGTTTGAAATAGTCGAGATGCTGACGGATGCCCTCCAAATCGCCCCCATGTCGCAAGGAGGGTTGCGAACGGTCGTTCTTATAGGCATTCATACCTTTTATTTGGTCGTTACCGGTACTGCCCGACGCAAACCTGTCGGGCATGAGCATATACAGAACATCGGCATTGGTAAAGCCTTGGCGTTCATGTCCTGCCTTCTCGCGGTCTTTCAAAAGATACTTCACCACCTGTTTCTTGCCCTTATGCACAAAGGTAAGGGGCATCTCTCCTGCTGCTGCACCTTGCAAATCAAGATAAAGAAGCAGATAGTCAGGACTGTCTAAACGCACAACACTGTCGATGCGGGCATGGGGATAGTCGGTGGAAACATCCATATCGCGTACATCTTTGCCATAAACCATTAACTGCAAAGAAGCATCCTTCATGCCCACATACCAGTGGGTGGGGTCTATGCGATTGATTTTGATTGCGGCTTGCGTTATTACACTCATCATGAGTAAAGCGGTTAAAAGAATTGATTTCATGAATGGATAAGTTGATAAGTTGGTAAATTAATGAGCTGGTGGGTCGGCCAATAAGTCTATCAACCAACGCCATCAGCCTTTATTGATATTTATCGCTTAAGAATAACAGCCGACTGGGCATCAACGGTTATTCGTCCGCCTTCAATTTCGCCTAATCCAGCTTCATTGATGACGCCATCACAACACACTACTGTGTAACGACCTTGAGGAATACTAACCACTTTGGCTTCGCGATTGCCATTCATCAGCACAATGATATCTTCCCAAGCATCGCCACCGGCATGGTCTTTTAAGCGGTATGCCACCACTACCGGCGGTGTGGGGAGAAATTCCAAATGCCGACGAACCAAAGAAACATCGCCCAAGCGGAATGCGGGGTGGTTCTTACGGAGGTGAATGAGCGAACTATAATAATTGAATACCTGCGGATATTTCTCCATGTTGTCCCAACGAAGTTGGTTGATGCTATCGGGCGACTCAAAGCTGTTATGCACACCTTTCTTGTCTCTCAGCATCTCTTCACCACTCAACATAAACGGCACTCCCTGCGAAGTGAAAACAAAGGTTTGTGCCAAGAGATTCAAACGAATCAGTTCCGACTCGCCCAGTCCTTTAATTCCACTCTTCAAGCGGTCGTTCAAACACATGTCGTCGTGGCAACTCACATAGCTGATCATCTGTGTGGGCTGTGACGCCCAAGGTTGCTTGCTGTAATTAACCTTTGAGAAATCCACCTGTGGATGGGCAATTGCTCCCACTATACCAAACTTCAAGCTTTCTTCCTCGCCCGCTTTTCCTGCCAAAAACGCACCTTTATGATTATCCGAAAAAGGTCCGCGAAGTGCATCCCGCATCTCATCGCTAAAGGCTCCGATACCCTTCAGCTGTGCGGTATGGGCTTTCATGGCGAGTTTGCCGTGCGGATAGGCACAGGTGCCGGCACTCCAACCCTCACCATAGATATAAATAGAGGGGTCTATTTTGTCAATTTCAGCTCGTATGGCATTCATCGTTTCGATGTCGTGAATACCCATCAGGTCTACTCTGAAACCATCGATATGATACTCGTTCACCCAATGTTTCATGCTCTCAATCATAAATTGACGCATCAAAGGACGTTCGGATGCGGTCTCATTGCCACAGCCCGAACCGTTGGAATAGGTGCCGTCGACATTCTTGCGATAGTAATAGTCGGGATAAGTGCGTTGAAAATTACTGCCCTCGATATCGAATGTGTGATTGTACACCACATCGAGAATCACTCGAATGCCTGCCTTATGCAGTGCCTGCACCATCTGTTTAAACTCACGAATGCGTGTCGTGGGATTGTAAGGGTCTGTGGAATATGAACCGTCGGGTACATTATAATTCAAAGGGTCGTAGCCCCAATTATACTGTGGTTTGTCTAATCGTGTTTCGTCTACCGACGCATAGTCGTAAGAAGGCAGGATATGAATGGCGTTGATGCCCAACTTCTTGAGGTGAGCAATGGCTTTGGGTTCGGTCAGAGCCAAAAACTTACCCTTATATTGCAATCCCGAAGAGGGATGAACCGAGAAGTCGCGATGGTGTAACTCGTAAATCACAAGGTCGGCAGGCGAAGCAATGGCAGGTCGCACGTCGTTCTCCCACCCCTGCGGATGGGTGCTTTGCATATCAATAATGGCTCCCCGCTTACCATTAACGCCCACGGCTTTAGCAAAGACTCCGGGTGTTTCGCCCTTTTTTAGCAGTGGCAGGTCGAAGGTATAAAACTTTCCTTTCCAATCGCCTTTAAGGGTTGCGGTCCATCGGTCGCCTCCTTCCGACTTCATCTTGACGGTCTTCAACACCTTTCCACCCAAGCCCTCATCGTAAATTCTCACTACAACCTTTTTGGCTTTGGTGGGAGCATTGAGGTTGAAAACGGTTTGACGAGGGGTATAAACCATCTCGTCGAACGATTGGGCATAGCCTTTCAACAGCCAACAACCCATCAAAATAAGGGGCAATAATATTCTTTTCATTCCTTTATTGTTATTCAAAATCACGCATCTATCATTCCTTTCTGCTCGTCACTTCCTATCTGATGGCATCCCATTTCCTATCTGATGGCATCCCATCCCATTCGTTTTATCCTTCAATTAAGCCTAAATTGCTTGGCAAATCAGCCTAAATTGTTTTCTCATTCAGTCTAAATTGCCAAGCTATTCAGTCTACCTTGCTCATTCAATCAAAAGCAATGATGATGTCATCGATACTTATTGGTTGCGGGCAGACACACAGATGAATCCCTACAACCTCGCCTTTCTTCAACTCATGAGTCAGGAAATAAGTCCAAACAGATATTTTTATTTTGCCAAAAGCGACATGGCGAAACCGCCACCTTTGGCTTGTTGCACCTTGAGCACATCGCCTTTTTTCACCACCTTGCGTGTGATGGTGTAGGCTTGGGGATTGTTCTTGTAGTCGGCATCCTTGCCATCTGCATAAATCACACAATCGTATTTCTTGCCTTTATCCAAGAAGTCGAGTTTGATAACACTGAGATGACCGTTCTCATCGCATTTTCCGCCCACAAACCAGTTATCGGTTCCTTTGGCTTTACGAGCCACTGTGATATAGTCGCCGGGTTCTGCTTCCAGATATTTGCTATCGTCCCAATCCACAGCCACATCGCGAATAAATTGGAAAGCGTCATCATACTTCTCGTAATTTTCAGGCAAATCGGCAGCCATCTGCAACGGACTGTACATCGTTACATACAAAGCCAACTGGGCAGCGAGTGTGGTATTGACCTGAGAGGTGTTGTTGCTCCATTGCGACAGCTTGGTAACAAAGATACCGGGCGTATAATCCATCGGTCCACCCTGCAAACGTGTAAAGGGAAGAATGGTGGTATGGTCGGGTCGACTGCCACCAAAAGCCTCATATTCTGTACCTCTGGCACTCTCGTTGCCGATGAGATTGGGATAAGTACGACAAAGACCTGTGGGGCGTACAGCCTCGTGTGCATTCACCATAATCTTATGTTTAGCCGCCTCTTTCACGGCATGCAGATAGTGGTTGTTCATGATTTGTCCGTAGTGATGCTCCCCACGGGGAATGATATCGCCCACATAGCCGCTCTTCACGGCATTGTAACCATAATCGTTCATCAGGCGATAGGCAGCATCGAGATGTTTCTCGTAATTCATCACCGAAGAAGACGTTTCGTGGTGCATCATCAATCGCACGCCCTTAGAATGAGCATAGTCGTTGAGGGCTTTCAAATCGAAGTCGGGATAAGGCGTTACGAAGTCGAAGACATACTCTTTCGACTTGCCGAACCAGTCTTCCCATCCAACGTTCCAGCCTTCGACCAACACTTGTTGCAAACCGTTCTTCGCGGCAAAGTCGATATAGCGTTTCACCATTTCGTTGTTAGCGGCGTGCGTTCCATTGGGTTTTGCTTCGGCAAAATTGGTAACCCCCAACTGCACTGAGGGAAACTCGTTGGTGTAAGACCATGTGCTTCGTCCAACAATCATTTCCCACCAAACACCGCAATACTTCACTGGCTGAATCCATGAGGTATCTTCGAGCTTGCAAGGTTCGTTCAAATTCAAGATAAGGTTAGACGCCAAGATGTCGCGGGCATCATCGCTCACCATAACGGTACGCCAAGGTGTATTGAAAGGAGTTTGCACATAGCCTTTCATTCCCTGTGCATCGGGGGTGAGCCAGGATTCAAAGACCATGTTCTTGTCATCCAAATTGAGGTGCATGGTGGGATAATTGACACAAGCAGCCTCGTGGATATTGATATAAAGACCATCGTCGCTCTTCATCTGCAAAGATGTTTGCACGCCGGTGGGCGAGAATGTTGTCTGCGACGCATTACTTGTAACGGCAGCCTTCATCAAACCTCTGATTTCAGAAAGTTTAGAAGTCGTGGTTTCATACTCCTGGGTGTCGTAGTCGCCAGGCAACCACCATGCCTTATGATTGCCGGCCATGGCAAACTGGGTGCGTTCTTCTTTCACCACGAAATAATTGAGTTTATCGGTTTGTGGAAATTCATAACGCAAGCCCATACCATCGTTGTATACACGAAAACGAATGGTGATGTTACGGCCGGACGCTGCCTGGTGCAGGTCGACCGCCAGCTCATTGTAATGATTTCTTATCGTTGCAGTTTCGCCCCATACGGGTTTCCATGTTTCGTCGAAAGCAGCGGTTTGTGTACCTGCCATGCTAAAACCATCCATCAAGTCGGTTTCTTTCTCTTTATTGTCGGCGTATTTTGATTTTGCCAACTCCAATCCCAAGTGAGAAGGCTTGACAACAGGCTTGCCCTTATAGCTCATCTCGTAAGTGGGTTGTCCATTCTGAAGATAAAACTTCACCTGAACAGCTCCGTTGGGAGATTTCACCTCTTGTGCCATTGCCAATAGCGAGCAAAGCAAGAGTAACGGTAGGATAAATAGTTTCTTTGTCATTCTAATTAGTTTTTATGTGGAACCTATTGTAATTGTAATAGTGTAAATTATAGCTTTGGCACGATAGAGATGGCGTAACCACCGCCTGCCACAGCCCGAAGCAACAAGAGAGTTTTATGGGTTACGGTCATTGTCTTGATGACATAATCGTTAGGCCGCTTGTCCCAATCGGCTTTCTTGCCATCACAATAAACCGTGGCGATATACTCTTTATCTTTATCTAAAAACGAGAGGGAAAGTTTAGACGTATGAGGCTGTTCGCCTGCCACGCATCCCACAAACCATTGGTCGCTGCCTTTGGCTTTTCTTGCTACGGTGATGTATTCGCCAGGTTCTGCCTCCAAATACTTTGAATCGTCCCAATCTACTGCCACATCCTTGATAAAGCGGAAAGCATCCATGTATTTTTCATAATTCTCGGGCATGTCGGCAGCCATCTGCAATGGACTGTACATGGTTACATACAAAGCCAATTGGTTGCACAAGGTGGCTCTTACCCGATGTTTGTTATCGGGAGTGATTTTGGACAAGTTCATCTCGAATATGCCGGGAGTGTAATCCATAGGCCCTCCCTGCAAACGAGTGAAAGGAAGAAGGGTAACCAAACGAAGTGAACTACCCTCAAATGCCTGAAATTCAGTGCCACGAGCCGACTCATTACCTATCAAATTGGGGTAGGTTCGGCACAATCCTGTAGGGCGTACAGCCTCGTGTGCATTCACCATAATCTTATGCTTAGCCGCCTCTTTCACGCAGTGGAGATAATGTTCCACCATCCATTGGTCGGCATGATGTCCACCATTGGGGAAAATATTACCCACATAGCCACTCTTTACCACGTCGTAACCGTGAGTGTTCATAAAACGGTATGCCTCGTCCAGCTGGCGTTCGTAATTGGTTACGCTCGCCGATGTTTCGTGGTGCATCATGAGCTTGATACCCTTACTCTTGGCGTATGCCTGCAACTCGGGTAGGTTAAAATCAGGGTACGCCCGCGTGAAACTATAGTTGTGCATCTTCTGCCAAGTGTCTTCCCAACCTTCATTCCATCCTTCTACAAGCAGTTGGGCAAATCCATGCTGTGCAGCAAAGTCGATATAGCGTTTCACATTGTCATTATTGGCAGCATGCCGGCCTGTGGATGTGAGCTTTTTATAATCGGTTTCGCCAATCTTAACGGGTTGAGGTTCGGCATAATTCCATGTGCTTTTTCCTGTCATCATTTCCCACCATACACCCATATACTTGACCGGACGAATCCAGGACGTGTCTTCTATTTTACAAGGCTCATTCAAATTCAAGATAAGATTAGAGGCCAGAATGTCTCGGGCATCATCGCTTACCATCACAGTACGCCAGGGAGAAGTGGCAGGACAACGAAGATAAGCCTTTCGACCGGCAGCATCGGGAGTGAGACACGACTGAAAGACCATCGTCTTATCGTTCAAAATCAAGTGCATAGCCGAATAATCCACCAAGGCTGCTTCATGAATATTGATATAAAGACCATCGTCTGTCTTCAGTTGCAATGACGTCTGGACAGCCGTTTCGCCGATGGGCGTTTGTGTGGCATTGGGCGTAACAGCCGCCTTCATTTTACCCCTGATTTCTGAAAGACGCGTAACCTGATAGTCATACTCCTGCGTATCGTAGTCGCCCGGAATCCAATAAGCCGTATGGTTGCCGGTCATGGCAAACTCGGTACACTCTTCTTTTACCGCGATGTTATCCAAATCGTGCTGACGAGGGAACTCATATCGGAACCCCATACCATCGTCGTACACGCGGAAACGAATGATGATATGACGATTGGTGGTGGTTTGACGAGCCGTAACAGCCAACTCGTTGTAGTGGTTTCTTATCGTGCTGTATTCTCCCCACACCGGTTTCCACGTTTCATCGAAAGTGGTTGTCGCACTGTCGGTCAGCGTAAAATGGTCCAATAAATCGGGGAAATTAGACAGTTCGATACCCAAACGCGAAGGTTTGATAACAGCCTTGCCTTTATAGGTCATTTCATAGGTAAGTCTGCCCTTGTCCACATACATCTTTACCGAGATATTTCCATTCGGCGATTTTACCGTCTGTGCCATCAATATCACCGGTAAAAACAATAGAAAAAGAAAAATTCTACGCATCATCTATCAGTTTCTTCCACTCTGTTGTATCATATTCCGCAATTTATCCGCAAACGGATTATCGACAAGAAGATCGTCAATGTTAACGTGCATCCTATATCTCCAATAGTGTTTGGGATTGGCAGGAATGTTAATTCGCTCTGCATTCTGGTCTTGCAAACGCAAGTTTTCGTCAATGGCAAACCAATCTTGAAGACTCAAGACGCACAACATTGAGGGCGACTCGAGCTGACGCATGATGATATCTTCTGCCAACCAACCCGGCATAGGATGAGGAGCGGCACCACCGCGATAAAGCATCGAGTTGTAATACTCTTGCGAACGGTCGATATCTTCGTCCCACCATTGTCGTAGGGTAGGCATGTCATGACTGCTCAATGTGTTCACACTGCGATACGGATAGCCGGAGGGCTGACCGAATTTTACCGAAGGGTCTTTGGGCATTGACTGCACTTCGAGACTCAATATACGAAGTTGCTTCATGACCCAATCCACACAATCGGGTACCATTCCTAAGTCTTCGGCACACACCAACATACGAGTGGCTTCTACCAACTTAGGCAATTTCTTCATCGCCTCATAATACCAATATTGATTGTTGCGACGATAATAATAATCATTGTACAGGCGATTGAAAGCCTCTTTGTCACAATCGTAAAGTGCTTCGTAAACAAAGTCGTGCTGAACAGAGATTCGCGGATGGAACTTATGCGGTTCTTTGCGGTCGCGAACAAAGAGGACATCACTGATAAGCGAATACAATCCGTCTCTTATCCATACATCCACCTCCGAAGTCTTACCCTCAAAGGCAGCCTCAACCTTACGTTGCGTGTCGTAGTCGGGGTGCATACGATAGATGTCATCATGCTCGTGAACAAGATATTTTTCCTTAACCAAGCCGGTGTGTTCGCGGAAAACGCGTTCTAACAGCCAGTCGGCAATAAAGGGACGGGTAAACTGTTTTTCTTGGAAATGGAGTCCATAGGCTTCTATCTCTTCGCGAGTCATGCCAAGAGAGGGCGAGAATTGTCCCAACAAGCCATGCACACTATCGATGGGTATTTCCCATATTCGGAAGAAACCTAATACATGATCGATGCGGTAAGCATCAAAAAACTTAGACATATTCTGAAATCTTCGCACCCACCAAGCACAGCCATCTTTAAGCATTTCGTCCCAGTTATAAGTGGGGAAACCCCAATTTTGACCGTTCACAGAGAAGTCATCGGGCGGTGCTCCGGCCTGTCCGTTCATATTAAAGTAGTGGGGTTCCATCCACACATCACAGCCATAACGACTCACACCGATAGGAATATCTCCCTTCAAGATAACGCCTTGTGCCTTAGCATACTCGTGAGCAGATTGCATCTGAACACTTAGCACAAACTGAACGTAATAATAGAACGCCACATCCTTATAGGCTTTGGCTGTAGGAGAAGAAAGAGACTTACGGTCATTCTCATTCCACACCTTATGACTCTTCCAACTATTGAAGTCGGCTGTGCCGTATAAGTCGCGTAAATAACAGTATTGGGCGTAAGGCACCAACCATTTTCCTTCCTCTTCAAAGAACACTTTGAAGGCATCCGACTTCAGCACCTGACTTCCCTCCTGTGCATACAACGCTTTAAGATAAGCTATTTTCGCATCGTTCACACGTTCATAATCAATCTGTGGCAAGGCATTCAATTCTGCTCGAAGTTGTTCAAATTGTTTTTTCTCTGCCGCATCGTTCAAGGCAGGAAGCTGACGGAAATCAACATATTGGGGATGAATGGCAAATATACTGATGCAACTGTAAGGATAAGAGTCGGTCCATGTGTGTGTGGTGGTGGTATCATTGATAGGCAATACTTGTAACACACGCTGGCGAGTGGCTGCCACAAAATCGATCATTTGCTTTAAATCACCAAAGTCGCCCACACCGAAACTACCCTTTGAACGCAAAGAAAACACAGGAATCAGGGTTCCTGCCACACGCTCATTGTTTAAGGGGAAGAATGCTTGCGACAATTCGTAAGTCACCACTCCTGCATCTTTGATAACAGGAAGTTCAACATGACGATTATAACCTGTTTCCCAAATCACCTCGTTCGATGGGGTTTTTGCCACAAACTTAAACTCTATATGGGTACAGACCAATTGTTCAAGGTCGAGCTCTATAATCCATTCATTATAGCTTTGCTCTGTCATGGCAAGGGCTTTGTCTGTATTCCATGCACCCAACAACACATGACTGCCTACGAGATAGAGATATTGCCCCTCACGCAACTGTGGTGCAAACACCACCAAACGCAAACTTTTCTTAGCACCGCCTGCTACAAACCTTGCCAATGAACGGCGTTTCATACAATCGGTAAACGCTGAACTATACTGATAAGCATCCTCCGGAACAGCATGCCATTGGTCGTAAGTGGTATATGAATAAGATTTTTCATCGCTCCACTCCAAACGATGTAACTGAAGTTGCCACTCTGCATGAATGGTACTACCGGCACGTTCAATACTGTAAAAATAATGGACTGTACTCGCAGACGACTTGGGCAAGGCACCAAGACTGCAAGTCCAATGCATACCATCAAGGGTTGTCATAGGGTATTTAACAATACTCTCGTGGGCTGCACCCTTGTTGCAAACCACATTCAAGACCACTTCTTCACCGAAAGTGGTTTGGTAGCTTATGTGAAAATTTAGGTTCATTATCGTGGGGTTAATATCTTTTTGTAAAAGTAAAAACTAAATCTGAATATCAAGCCCATTCGTTTTCATAAAAAACAGCACTCAAAATGCAAACGTTTGCATAGTGGCTTTATCCGACAAAGGCCAACTAAGTGTATAAAAAAGCCCTTCGCCTCTAAAAGAAGCGAAGGGGAACAAGGTTAGCATGATGGAGAGTGTGAACACTCTCAAGGGTAATATATTATCTCACAAACACTTTACGAATGGTTCCATCTGAAAACTTGAAGACATTAACACCCTTTACCGGAGCATCGAGCTTGATACCGCTTAGGTTGTAGATGCCAATGAGTTTTACCCCAGTTGTATTGGCATTGAGGTTGATACCTGTACTTACTTTGGACTCGTAAGCCTCAACTTCAGAGATGGTTGAATAGAACAAGGCATTCTGTGTTGAAACGATAGCCAGATATTTAGCTTTCACGGGAGTTGCAAACATGTGCTCTACGCTTGCCACCGACCCAAAGTCTTCGGCTATGCTTACCTTCTTCCAGTTTTGCATATCATCACTTGTCCATGCCTCTATTTTCTTAACAGCGGGGCCTTCGTCGCCATCATCAGGCAAACCGATGTTATCGTTTTCAAAATATACTTTCACCTTTGACAAATTCCATTCTGTATCACCAGGAGCAGTGAAAACAGCCCACACATCTTGCTTATAAATAGAAGCGTCGAACCAGCTGATGATACCGCTCTGCTTTCTATCGCCATCGGTCAGCTGACCTGTTTCTTCACCATCATAAGCAACGTTATACTCATAATCGTTTTCGTACTTGCGAACATCAGCCTTCAAACCGGCCAATACGTTTACGGCATTGGGATTATCGATAATCACCTTCACTGTGGTTTCTTTGTAGCTAGTTCCGTTATTAATACGCACAACTACGTCTACAGGACCTACATCCTCTTTCGATTGCAAAGTAACATTGAAGCAATTCTCTTCTATATTCTCGATGATACTTCCAATCTTCAGCATACGTTCATTGCCTGATACTGCATTACAGGTGAATTGAGGCAGACGAGCATCGCCCTTGAGATCGTATTGAACCTTCAATGTGTAGATATCGCTCACATTCATTGTTGTTTGTTTCTCTGCAGTAATAACCATATTGTTATCTTCCTGTCCAAAGACTTCAAACTCCCATATACGCAACACATTGTTAACGATAGGAACCAATTTTACAAAACGAGCGGTGGTAGGTATGATATAGTCTTCCTTTATATCATCGTTCATACGACCAGTTTCATCCACTGCCACATTCCAATTAAGACCATCTTCGCTCAAATATATCTTATAATCGGCAAAGTTCTCATTGTTTTCAGGACCCGACTTACAATCGTGTATCTTGAAACCATAAACTCTATAATTACCTCCGAGGTCGAATGTTGCCCAAGCCACAGGTTTGGTTACGCACCACTTATCACTGATGCTCACCCAAGTTCCGGTTCTACCGTCAACAATCTTCAAAGGAGTTTCTTCTGAATTAGCCGAACTACTATAGTCCAATACTTGCTTATTTTTTATGACATTCTGAACAACATTGGCGGCACCTGCAGCAACGACATCAATAGCCACAATCGACTTTTCTGTTTCGCCCGCACTATTACCAACCACCACCTTCACATTTTGCTGTCCGGCAGCAGTAGCTCTTACCTTAATTTGTTCTTCGTTAAGATTACCGCTTACCAATTGCAAACCTTCGGGTAAAGTCCATGCCCATGTTGTGGGACGACCAGTACCGCGAGCTGTGAGGAATGTTTCTTCGCCTACCTGCAAATAACTCTTCGCAGGCACTATCGTAACTTCGGGAGCAGACAATTCCGGATACTTCAATACGGAAGTCATCTTGGCACCTTCTTTTCCGTCCTTCATCACAGGAACCAACTCTACTGTAACGCTTGCATCCAATTCATTCCGATTAAACGTATGAATATAGAAGCCTTCGCCACGAGTTTGTCCTCTCAACACACGTTCACCTTTCAAGTCGACAGTGTAAATATCGAAGCGATCAAAATCCTTGCTATACTCATAATCCCATGACAAACGAATATCACCCTTCTCTTCGCCGAGGTTAGATTCTACCTTATAATTAGAAACAGCTACAGTTTGAGGGGCATAGTTGGCTGGCAACATCGCGATTTGTCCTAAATAGAAGTCGCAATAATCATAATCTTCGGGAGCATTGAAATTGATAGCAATCATATTCACTGTACTTCCCTTGATAGAAGAAAGGTCGTAGTCGGCTATAGTCCAACCATTCTCTTCTCTTGTTGTAGGTTCGGGTAAAGTTACATTAGCATTAACCGTTCCGTCTGTAGAGAGTTTAGGTTGCATAGTAACGGTTCCATCAATTTGATAAACTACACGCAAGATACCGCCATCGGTTACAGGAATTTTGGTTTTATAAAGGCGTGTCAAGTGATCTCCAACAGGTAATGAACCGGAGAAATGTATGCTATTACCATAGTTATAGGCGTTATCCCAATCGATTTCTACTTGGAAACTTTCTCCTCTGTTCTCAACCCAATAACGCCAAGTGGGCATCACACTCTGTACACCACGGTGCCACCAGTCTTGTTCTCCTTGTTGTTTACCTTTTACAAAACGATATTTACCAATACCCACACACATATCACTGACAAAAGGCATAGATGTGATAGCCGAACGTTCAAGGACGTGTCCTGAAATACCAGCCCAATCTAAACGCACGTCTGTATTTGAAGGATCACCATGCTCATTGGTCCATGTGCGATTCTCCCTTTCAAACACTCTTGCCATCGCACTATGTGCCAAGTCGCCTTGTGCATTAGGTGTGTTGAGATAGTTTCTCACCATGTCTTTCCAAGTGTTTTCTTCGGGACAGAAGAGAGCCAACGACCCAACGTGCCCTTCTGCAGGGAACGCACGACTGAGATATTGTCCATAACCTAAATATCCGCTGTGTACACATTCCACACCTGCATATATCTTAGAGAATGTTTCGGCTGTTGTGACCCCCAACTTATCCGCCATATAGCGATAGTCACCTTCGTTGTGATATTCCAAGAACTGACTGGTATTCTTATGCGACTTTAATATTTTCTCATTAGGCCATCCATCATGTCCTTTATACCATTGTATTTCCATGTGGTGGTTATTATCGGCATCAGCCAAAGCATTAAATGCCTTGATAAAGTCGGCTACATTGTTTTCGGCATAAGAGGTTACTTCATAATTGATGAACCAACCATCAAAGCCCAAATATTTCGCCATTTCATACAATTTCTTAGCATAAGGGAAGGTACCATTCTCGTATTTGAACAACTCGGTGAACCATTCTGAATTTCCACCATAGTTAACGGGTTGGAAATTCAATATTCCCAACATCTTCACACCGCTCTGGTGGGCTGCGTCAGTTGCATCACCAGGGGGAGGACAAATAACACCTTCGGCAGAAGAACCCGCCCAATACACCACCTTATCCATATATTGCCAATAGGTAGGCTGATACCCCACAAAGTTATTAGCTCCCTGCGACGGACTTAAACTCGCAGAGGGGAATAGGATACTGGCATTGGTAATCTGTCCTTCGTAATGCTGATTCTCATTGGCACGCATCAAAGGACTTTCATAATGCCGCTTTGCCAAAGGAATTTTAGAACGATTAAACTTAGAATCTTTGTCCGTTTCGGGCGACCAATTCTTAATAGCCTCAGGAAACCAACAACCTACATAAGGTTGTTGTGCATACGCCTTTCCTATAAGCAACATTGTTGCGACAAACACTTGAGTTAACTTTCTCATAATCAAAAGGGTTTAGTTTAGGTTTCTATCTTAATAACAACTACAAAAGTAAAAATACTTAACGAAAAAGCAATATTTTTTTTGAGTTTTTGAGTTGATAAGTTTTCTGTGTCGGTAAACTTTTGAAATTGATGAGTTATGAAGTTACCTATTGGTGAGTTGTGAAGTTGGTAAGTTGATGAATTCCGGCTTTTATATAAAAATCCCCTTCGCTTCTTGACGAGGCGAAGGGGGAATTACATTAGGATGAAGAGTTAACCAATTCTCTTCTTACTCTTAACTATTTACTTAACAAAAACTTTTCGCGTTGTACCATCTGAATATCTGAAGACATTAACACCTCTTATAGGAGCCTCCAACTTCATACCATTCAAATTATAGATACCTATCAATTGAGCATCAGCAGACGTTGTGTTCAAAGTAACGCCGGTGCTTACTCCATTAACCTTAGCCGTAACAGCCAACACAAGCGGAT
>JALEWR010000246.1 GCA_022783515.1 Prevotella sp. | reverse complement strand
GCTTATTGTGCCATTCCCTTGATGACTGGTAAGCACCAGAGTAAACCTCAAGACGAAATCTTGGCAGAGGTGAGAGATTTGGTAGCTTCGGGCGTTAAAGAGTTTCAGCTTATCGCTCAAGAATTGACTTATTATGGAGTCGATTTGAATGGTAAACGCCAAATTGCCGAGTTGGTGAGTGCCATTGCAGATATCGAGGGCGTAGAGTGGCTTCGTCTGCATTATGCTTACCCCAATCAGTTCCCCATGGAACTATTAGAGGTGATATGCACCAAGAAGAATGTATGTAAATATATTGATATTGCTTTACAACATATTGCCGACCCTGTACTCACTCGCATGCACCGCCATGTTACTAAACAGCAGACACTCGACTTGATTAGTAAGATAAGAGAAGAAGTTCCCGGTATTCACCTGCGTACAACGCTGATGGTGGGTTTTCCCGGAGAAACCGAAGAAGATTTTAACGAGTTGATGGACTTTGTGCGTTGGGCAAAATTTGAGCGTATGGGGGCTTTTACCTATTCGGAAGAGGAAGGAACATATGGTGCCAAGCATTATGAAGATGATGTGCCTGAAGAGGTGAAAGAACGCAGATTAGACACCTTGATGGCTTTGCAGCAAGAAATCAGTGCGGAGATTGAGGCACAAAAAGTGGGACAGCGTTATCGTGTGATTATCGACAGGAAAGAAGGCGATTATTATATCGGGCGTACAGAATTTAGTTCGCCTGAAGTGGATCCCGAGGTGTTAATACAAGCTGGTAAAAAACTTGTTGTGGGTGATTTTTACAATGTGTTGATAATAGATAGTGAAGAGTTTGATTTATACGGAACAATAGATGAATAACAAGGAATTGATAGCAGAATTGGCACAGCGTACAGGTTATACACAAAGTGTAACCCAGACATTGGTGCGTCAAATCTTAGACGAAATGGCATTGTCTTTTGATGAGGGGCGTTCTGTTACGATTCAAGGCTTTGGTACGTTTGAGGTGAAGAAGCGGCTTGAACGTATCGTCATTAATCCTGCCACACAACAGAAGATGCTTGTTCCTCCAAAATTGGTATTAAACTTTAAACCTAACGCCTCTATCAAAGAGCGTTTAAAGAGTGGAGGGGAAGATGAGTGATAGAGTAGGTATAAGAGAATTGGCTCAGATGTTGGCAGAGAAAAATCATTTGCCAATAAAAGATTCCGAAACTTTTGTTGAGCTTTTGTTTGAAATTTTGAATGAAGGATTGAACAACGATAAGCAGGCAAAGGTAAAAGGTTTAGGTACTTTTAAAATAACCAATGTCAGTGCCAGAAAGAGCATTGACGTGAATACGGGTGAGCCCATCCTTATTGAAAGCAGAGATAAGATTTCTTTCACCGCTGATGCTATCATGAGAGATCTCGTTAATCGACCTTTTGCACAATTTGAGACGGTGGTTCTTAACGATGGAGTGGACTTCTCTGAGGTTGATGCCAAGTATGAGGACGTAGACGAAGAGGGTGTGGCTGATAGTTGGAAGCCTGATTTGGCAAATGATGTGGAGCCGGAGGCTGTCAATGCAGATGCTGAGTCTGCAACAATAGATACCGTATCTGTAGAAGAGTCATTGACAGAAATGGAGACTGAGGTAGAGGAAACACTTTCTACTGCTGAAAACGAGAGTCATCCATCGACTGTTCATTTTATCATTGATGCGGCTCAGTTGAATATTCTGAATGAGTCGGAAAATGAAGAGGAAGATATCTTCGAATCAACTTCCATCCGTATGCAACTATCTCCCGGACAGTTGCTGCTGCTGAATGCTGTCGATGCTTCCAAGGTGGAGGAGGAAGTGGCAGAAGAGGTTGAGGAAGAAGTGCAACTGCTTGTTGAGCATATCGTAGAGCCAGCAGGAATAGAGCCAGTTGAACCGGAGGAACAACATATCATAAAGGAGGCTGTTAATGAAGAAACGCCTGCTGAAAATAATGATGATAAACTTCAAGAAGAAGAGGAGGAGAATGGCCGTAAATATCATGGCGTCAGTTTGATAGCAATATTTGCGGTGCTACTTGCTTTACTCTCCGGAGTGTTGTATTATGCTTATCACCAAGTGAACGAACGCAATATGAGAATATCTCAATTGGAAAGTTTGTTGCAGAAAAAGAAAGTAATGGAAGAGAAAGTTGTTCCTGCTAAGGCCGTGGGAACTATTGATACAATAAAGAATGCATATGTGGATTCCGATTGTATTGTTTCAGAGAAAGAAGTGGATGAAAAAACACCGAATATAACTACACAGCAGCCTATAAAAGTGGCGAAAGAAACAACCTTGCAGCCTGTCGTTGAAAAACCTCAAATAGTGGCTACACTTCAAGAAAAGAGTGGTGGAGTGCCTAAAGAGCATTTAAAGGTTTACGACGAGCATCCTTTGGTGAGGACCGGAGCTTATTATATAATAGGTGTAGACAAAGAAGTTGTCTTAAAGGAAGGTGAAGACTTGAAGGTTATCAGTAAGAGATATTTAGGCCCTGACATGGAATGTTACCTGGAAGTGCTGAATGGTGGTGTGAAGGCCTTGAAATCAGGTTCTAAAGTAAAGATACCTAAGTTGAAACTGAAAAAGAAGAAAAAGTAAAAGAATCAGCGAAATAGAGTAGGGTGAAAGATATAAAATGTCTTTCACCTTATTATATTTAGTAGGTGTTATCTTTATTGATGCCTTTTACCAATAAAGATATTCCGATGATAAAAATGATTATTCCTATGATGAGAGGTATGTTACTCATGCGATTAAGCAAAAAAACAACAGTCCATATTACTATGCCCAAAATCATAAGGAGTAATCCCCATAAGTGAGTTTTTATCTTCATACTTTGTCAACTTTGTACCGACAAAAGTAGTAAAAACTTTGGTAGACTCACAATTATTCGCTAACTTTGCACCGCATTTTGCAAAAATATTTT
>JALEWR010000227.1 GCA_022783515.1 Prevotella sp. | reverse complement strand
TAAGTATTTAAGAATGTATATGGTTGGATAAATACTTACTTATTGTGGCAAGACAGAATGAATGAATTGTAAATGCCCTTGCCCGCAAATAATGTCTTTGATTGTTGTTCCTTGTTCTTTTATATGGCAACTCTAAGGCTTCAAGGTAGGCTGAATTGCATGGCAAATGAGTCTGTTTTGCTCTTCAATTCAGCCTAACTCTCTCTTCAACTTAGCCTTAGTTGCCGGCTCGTTTGATTGATATTGTAAAGAGAAAGGTATGAAGAGGGATGGTAGGGAAGCATATGAAATTACGCGAGTTCTTGTCCCAAACTGATGTATTGTGTATTGTCAGCTGCGACAATCCTGATGAGTTGATTGCCGATGTAAAAGCTGCTATAGGACGATATATTAGAAGGTAAGAACTTCTATTCTAAGGGAGAGGTATTATCAATAAAAGAGTTTGTAACAAGCATTCGAGTCTTTATTTGAATTAGGAATGTTTTGCTCTGTTTCGTGTCTCATGCTTTTATCTTTATTAGTTGGCTTATTTCCTACTCGTTCTCAGAATAATGTTGTACCTTTGCATGTATATCAAAAAGAAATAGCAACTCATGCATACAAGAGAAGAAAAGTTGGAAGCGTTTGGCCGCTTGTTGGATGTTCTTGACGATTTGAGAACCCAATGTCCATGGGATATGAAACAAACTTACGAAAGTTTGCGACCCAACACAATCGAAGAAGTTTACGAATTGTGCGACGCCTTAGCAAAGAAAGATATAAAGAATATTTGTAAGGAGTTGGGTGATGTGTTGATGCACGTTGTTTTCTATTCGGTCATTGGCAGCGAGACCAAAGATTTTGACATTGCGGATGTATGTAACCAAGAAGCCGATAAGCTGATTTTCCGTCATCCTCATATCTATGGCGATGTGAAAGCAGATAATACAGACGATGTTTTGAAAAACTGGGAGCAACTGAAGTTGAGAGAAAAAGATGGCAACAAAACGGTGCTCTCGGGGGTACCCGATGCTTTGCCCTCTATCATCAAAGCCTATCGCATACAAGACAAAGCTCGCAATGTGGGTTTTGATTGGAAAGAGAAGGACGATGTGTGGTATAAGGTGAGAGAAGAATTGGCGGAATTAGAAGCCGAATTGAAGTTGGGCAACGAAGAAAAAGCAACTCAAGAGTTGGGCGATTTTCTCTTCAGTGTTATCAATGCAGCTCGTTTATACCACCTCAATCCCGATAATGCACTGGAAAGTACCAACCAAAAGTTTATCAGACGTTTTAATTATGTAGAAGAAGAAGTGAAGAAGGCTGGTAAGGAACTGAAAAACATAGAATTAGAAGAAATGGATAAACTATGGAATGAAGCTAAAATACAAGAGAAAAAATAAGAGTACATTATTAAAAACATAAAGGAAAGAGTATGCAAAAAATAAGAATGGGTGTGTGGGCTTTAATCGCTATGTTGACTATGGTGGCATGCCAAGATAAAAAGAATAATCAGAATGAGCAACTTCTGACTGATGCTGCAGAACAGCAAGACCAGGTGCCGGATTCTACTATCTATGGAGTTTGTGGAGAGGAAACAGGTATGCACACCCTACAAGTAATTACTTTGCAGGGCGATACCCTCCAGTTTGTGAAAGATGTGGATGAAGAAGCTGCCGTGCATGGCGGTTTGATGGTGGGCGATAAGGTGGCAGTCATTGCACATAAAAATAACGATGGCGAACAGGTGGCAACCACTGTGGTGAACATCACGACGCTTTTGGGTAAATGGACAAGTATAGATAAGAACTTTGAGCTGCGGGAAGACGGCAGCATTAAGTCGCATGTGGCAGCCGAGAGTAAGGTTTGGACATCGTGGAAACTCTATAATGGCAAGCTGTTGTTAAACAGAGATACCTTTGATATACATACCTTGGGGGCCGACTCACTTTACCTGGAAAGTCGTGAAGGTATCTTTACTTACGCTCGTCAGAAGTAATTGCCGGTGGAACCATTTAGAGTACATATACTGGGATGTGGCAGTGCATTGCCTACTTTGCGTCATCATGCCTCTTCTCAGGTTGTGGAGATACGCGAGAAACTCTTTATGATCGACTGCGGAGAAGGCACTCAGATGCAGTTGAGACGCTCTCGTATTCGCTTTACCAAGGTGAGTGCTGTCTTTATCTCGCATCTTCACGGTGACCATTGTTTTGGTTTGTTGGGCATGATTTCTACCTTTGGTATGCTGGGACGTACCGCCTCGTTGAAAGTATATGCCCCTGCCGAATACGAAGACCTGTTTCATCGACAGATGGAATTTTTCTGTTCCAACCTCGAGTTTGAAGTGGAGTTTTGTCCGATAGATACCACACAGAATGTTGTGGTGTACGAAGATAAGAGCTTAACCGTAGAAACCATACCATTGGAGCATCGTGTGGCATGTTGTGGTTTTTTGTTTAGAGAGAAGCCAACCTTACCCCATATTCGCCGAGATATGCTCGATTATTACCAAATACCCGTTAGTCAGGTTAATAATATTAAATTGGGTGCTGATTGGGTTATGCCCGATGGCGAGGTTATACCTAATAGCAGGCTGACACGTCCAGCCGATAAGGCACGTTCTTACGCTTATTGTAGTGATACGCGGTATATGCCCCGATTGCATAAGATGGTGACAGGTGTAGATACGCTTTACCACGAAGCAACCTATGACAAGTCGTTTGAAGGGAGGGCAAGAATGTACTATCATAGTACGGCAGAGCAAGCCGCAAAGGTTGCTCGCGATGCTGCTGTGGGCAAGTTGGTATTGGGGCACTTCAGTGCCAGATATGAGGATGAGAGTGTTTTGATGGAAGAGGCTCAGCAGATTTTCCCTCATTGTGTGTTGGCTAACGAAGGAGTGATTATAGATGTATGATGCCTTATTGTTTACTTAAATAGTGGGTTCTCATCCATTCTTCAAAAACCGAATGGCTGATGTTATTGTTAAAATATCATAAACACACAATAAGAGTGAGTAGATGGTAATGGCAGAATAAACGAAAATTTTTATATTTGCAATAAATAGATTAAAAACAGCTATATGACAAGATATTTACTTACTATATTGTTTTCGTCGGTTATGGGCTTAATGGTTCCCATGGCTGCTTCTGCAAAAACTTCTATTGAACTTCATGAGCTTGATATTCAGGAAGTTACCATAACAGTTACAGAATCTTCTATTCGTGTTACGGGTGGAGCAGGTCAAATGATGCATGTTTATAATTTGGCAGGTGTGTGTGTAGCAAGTATGCGTGTGGATAGTTCGGATAAAAATTTCGATTTGAATTTGCCCAAAGGTTGTTATATAGTGAAGGTGGGTAAGGTTGTTCGTAAAGTTTCTGTCAGATAGGAGTTGTATTGAAGTATAGTAGGATTCTTGTTGTTTTTGCTCTTTTGTTATTTTTGTTTCATGCTTGTCATGAATCAAAAGCACCCATTAATCGTAATCTGACATTATCAGATTATGAGTCTTCTGATACTTCTCTTTATCGTATAGATGGCAACATTGTACGCGATGGTATCTTGCGATTGGCCCGCCAAGATCAAGACTCTTTGGCTATTGACAGTCGTGTAAAAAATTATTATAGAGAGGCAGGCCGTTTTTTATGGATTACCCGATTGGGTGTGGACGAGCGAGCTGACACCTTTTTATCTTATTTGAAAGAGGTGGAGCGAGTGGGGATGAGTTTAGGAAAGTTTCGCTATCCTCAAATTGAGAGAGACTTGAAGCGAATGCGAAAGTTGGATTTTGATGCAGAGAACCATTCCATCAATAAGGTTTTGGCACGTTTGGAATATAATCTTACTAAAGCCTATTTGCGTTATACCACCGGGCAGCGATTTGGATATATGAACCCCCATTATGTTTTCAATCGCTTAGATATCAAAGAAAAAGATTCGCTGAGAGTGGACTATCATGGCTTATACGACCTTCCGACCGACAAACCGTCAGTGGCTTTTTATCAGCATGCTTTGCGAAAGATAACATCCGACTCACTGTCTGTCTTCTTAAAAGAAATACAACCACGGCAGGAGATATATAAAAGAATGTTGGCAGTTTACGAAAAAGGAGGGCATTCGGAGGCTGAAAAGATAAAGTTGTTGTGCAATTTGGAACGTAGCCGCTGGCGACAGGCCGACTATCCCGAGAATCATAGCAAGTATGTTTGGGTGAATATTCCTTCTTTACACTTAGATGCTATCAATGGCGATAGTGTGTTGAGTATGCGTATGGTATGTGGAACGTTTAAGAATAAGACACCGCTTTTAACGAGTAAAATTACACGCATGGATGTTAATCCACAATGGGTTGTACCGCAGAGTCTTATCAATCGTGACATATTAAGACATGTAGGCGATTGGGGTTACTTTACTCGGAAGCGTTTTTTTGTGCGAAGTAGAACGACTGGAGAAAGGGTTCCTCTTGTGAATGTTACACAAGAGAAACTGAGAAGTGGGCAGTATGCTGTGGTGCAAGAAGGTGGTGAAGGTAATGCCTTAGGTAGAATTGTCTTTAGATTTGCCAATAATTTTTCTGTGTTTATACACGATACTTCTTCTCGTGAACTCTTTAACAGTGAAGCTCGAAGTGCATCACACGGTTGTATCAGAGTGGAAAAACCTTACGAATTGGCTTTATTTATGATGCCTGAAGTGGATGAAGACTGGGCTGCACGGCTTAAATACTCTATGTCTGTGCGTTTTCATCAGAGAGAAGAAGATGAAGAAGGGCAAAGATGGGATAAAGCAAAGTTGATAAAAAGTCAGGGTGTGAAACCTAATGTTCCTCTTTTTATCAATTATTATACGCGATATCCCAATCGGCAAGGCATAATGGAGAAGTATAACGACATCTACGGTTATGATGCCGTGATATATCGCCATCTTAAAAACTATATGTAAAGAAGTGGAAGTTGTATTGATATGTCACAGAACGACAATGAATTATTAATAGAAAAACTTCTTGCTTCCCATCAAAAGAGAAAGGGTTTTGAGAAGATAGTACAGCAATATAGTCAACCACTGTATTGGAAAATTCGTCGTATGGTATTGATACATGAGGACGCTGACGATATTTTGCAAAATACTTTTTTGAAGGTTTGGACGCATTTGGATAGTTTTGAGGGTAAGGCACGCTTGTCTACATGGCTCTATCGCATTGCTATCAACGAGTCATTGGATTTTTTGCGTAAGCAGAAGAATGTTTATCCTCAGGGAGAAGAGGAGATTACAGATGTGGCACAACAGCTAATGGCTGATGAGTATTTTGATGGAACAGAGGCTCAAGCCTTGCTACAAGAAGCCATAGCAGAATTGCCGGAAATGCAGAAAACTGTGTTTTTGTTGAAGTACTATGATGAAATGAAATATAATGAGATAAGTGAGGTATTGAACAAGAGTGAAGGAGCATTGAAAGCCAATTATCATTTGGCCGTGAAAAAAATAACAGATTATTTGAAGTCGAAAGGTTAAACCTTTTTTTGTTGACGGCGTCTATATAATATAAGGTATATAAAATATGAATCAAGAAGATAAAGTGTTGACGCAAAAGTATGGCAAGGATAATCCTTTTGTTGTACCGCAAGGCTATTTTGACAGTATTACTTCAGTGGTGATGGATAAGATTCCTGAAGAGTCTAAGCCTACTGTTGTGATGGGAACCAATGTGTGGATGCGTTTCAGACCGGTGTTGTTGGGAGCTGCCAGCTTGTTTGTAGCCGCCTTCAGTATCATATTTTATCTTAATCAGCAGGAAGATAAGAGGCTACAAAGTAATCATGTATCAACCGAAGACTTGATGCCTTCTGCCGCCTATACAGATATAGATTTGACAGCTGATTATGCCATGTTGGACAATGAGGATATCTATAGTTATGTGTCAGAATATTAAAAAGTTGGAACTATGAAAAGAATTATAATATTATTGTGCTTTGTGGGAATGACGATGCATACGTTTGCACAAAGATCGGGAAGATTTGATCCGAAGAAATTTCAAGTGGAATTAGAGCAGTATATTGTCACCGAAGCTGCTTTGACTATTCAGGAGTCGGCTATTTTCTTTCCTATATATAGGGAAATGCGGAAAAAACAACAAGGGAAGTTTGGACAGATGAAGCGATATCGCTTCGTGGATGCATCGGACGATAAGGCGGCTAAAGATGCGATAGAGCAGCGAGACTTGTTGGAAATACAGATGAAGCAATTGATACAAGAGTATCATCGTCGGTTAATGGAAGTGTTACCAGCCGGTAAGGTACTTAAAATCATTAAGGCAGAGGATAAGTTTCATCGCCAATCATTTAAGCAAATGGCAAAGAAAGGCAAGTGGGCAGACAATAAATGATGTCCTTTGGTTGATGATATAAAGTAAGAAGTGGGTAATGTCCTAAAAGTGTGTAAGTTATCTTTCTTTTTCTCTTTGTTCCACTTTTTAAACAGATGTGTTTTTCTGCTATATGTTGTTTTTTGTTTCCTCCATTGCCATCGCTGCCAATAGAAATACAACAGCCTGTGGATTAGCCAAGACTCCATAAAATAGAGAGATACATACTTAATTCTGTAAGTAGGAAAATCGCCCCACAACAATCGCCTGTATAGCCTTGAATTTTTTTGTTCAGATATAGATATAAGAAGAACATGATGAGACAAGGCGTAAAAAGAGGGATGTTCCAATTCTGTATTTGAGTGGTGTATATCAATAGAATAAAGGGGAGAATGCCTTGTGCAAAATAGATAAGAGCTGCTGTCGTGGTGAATTTTCTATACACTATCCTGCTTTTGGCGTCTTCTTCATGACGTGCATAAGGTAAAAACTGTGTTATCTGTCCTGCCACCATCTTGCTGAAAGGGTCTGCCGCCAGTATCGCCCATGGTGCATAATGAGGGCCTAAGGCATAAAGGGTAGAGAAGAGTAGGGCATAATACATGATAAGTGTTAATACACCATAGGTACCAATATGCGAATCTTTCATGATTTCAAGAATACGTTGTTTATTATTGAAACCACCCCCTAAACCATCGGCAAAATCAGCCAATCCATCTTCGTGCAATGCCCCTGTAAGAACTAATCGCAAGATAAAGGCCAGAATGAGAGCAATGGGAAAAGGAAATATCCATTGTCCCAAGTATACCACCGTTGCCATCATGCCACCGGTCAGCCATCCTGTCAAAGGCCAATATTCTACCACTCGTTGGTAAGAATCCTTGGGAGGTTGATATACTTTCCATAGTGGAAGGCGAGTAAAAAATAGGAAAGCCGCCCAAATAGGGTCATACCATTTAGAAGTATTTATCGATATTCGCATCTTGAAAATTATTCATTTCGTTTACCATTCTCACAGCACTTTCTATAATAGGATAGGCACACAATGCTCCTGTTCCTTCTCCAAGACGTAAATTGAGGTGGAGTAATGGTTGAGCATTCATTTGTTGCAATAGCTTTTGATGTCCTTCTTCGTTGCCGCAATGCCCAAAGATGGCATATTCTCTGACTTCCGGATAGAGTAAGGATGCTGCCAGCATACATGCCGACATGATAAAACCATCGATGATGATGATAGTTCTTGTTTCAGCAGCCCTCAATATGGCTCCTATTGCAGCTACCATTTCAAAGCCTCCAAAGTGTCTTATTATCTCTACGGGTGTTATCGTTTGTGCCGATTCTTGAAAACGGATGATAGCTTGACTTAGTATCTGTTGTTTTTTGATGATATCTGTTTGCGATAAACCAGACCCTTTACCCACGCATTGTTTGATGGGAAGATTGCCCAGCAAACTCATCCATACGCTCGATGCCGATGTGTTGGCTATTCCCATTTCGCCTATCGATAGAATATTACATCCTTTTTGACGACACACATCTACCATTTCGCATCCAATTTCAATGGCTTGATTGAACTCGTCTTTGCTCATTGCAGCTTCATATAGAAAGTTCTTTGTACCCTTATTAATTTTTCTGTTTGTTATTTGCAGATAGTCACTGAGGTCGAAATCTACACCTACATCTACAATATGAAGGTCGAACCCATGCTGCCTGCAAAACATATTCACCCCGGCACCCCCTTTGGTAAAGTTGATCATCTGTTGCCAAGTAACGGCTCGTGGTGATGCACTCACTCCTTCTCTTTCAATCCCATGATCAGAACCAAAGAGAATATGGCAGGGATGATTAAGAGAGGGTGAGAGTGTTTCTTGGATTTGACATATTTGGCATGCTATATCTTCAAGTTGTCCCAGCGAGCCTTTGGGCTTGTTCAGATTGTCTATCTTATCCCAAATAGCCGAATCGAACGCATGGTTGATGGGTGGAATATTGAATTGTCTCATTTTATTTTTAAAGGAATGCCACTAACCATCAGAATCACTTCATCGGCCCGTGATGCGACATATTGGTTCAACTTACCTTGAATATCTGTAAAGTGGCGTTGCAGAGCATTTTCGCTGATACCTCCCAGACCTATCTCGTTGGTTACAAAGATAAAAATAGCATCTTGTTCTATAAAGCGGTCAAATTCTTTTGTTATTTGTTCTATCATATTATTAACCTTAGGTAGGTCGTCTTGTGTTGTTGCCGAATCGAGGAAAAAATTAGTACACCATAGGGTAAGACAATCTATTACCGCCACCTTTCCTTGTATATGAAGGTTGCTCAGCCACTTTTCTTCTTCAATATTATGCCAATTGCTCCCGCGACGAGCCTGATGTAGCTTAATACGCTCTTTCATCTCGTCATCCCAAATGCGTGCGGTAGCAATATAAGTGGGTTTGTTTGATAAGCTTAAAGCCAAGTCTTCTGCATATTTACTCTTGCCCGAACGCTGTCCGCCGGTTATGAGTGTCATTCTTTTATTCATAATGCGAAGTTATGAAAAATAAGCGAACGCACTTGTCTTATTCTCGTAATTATGCGTTTGTATATATCTAAAACGCTTAAAATATGCCAAAAACAGCATAAAAAGGTCTAATTTCACTCATTCTGTGTGAATAATTTGGAGATTAAATGTTTTTTTTATTCCTTTGCACCACATTTATCGAAATGTATAACATTTATTTTTAGTAAAGCAAAAGGACATGAAAAAGTTAGTATTGATGTTTGCTGCCGCAGCGATGGCAGTATCTGCTTCTGCTCAAACTGTAACAGGAAGCAAAACATTTGACAATTTCTACATTGGAGTGAATGGTGGTGTGGCTACTAAGACAACAGGTCACTCTTGGATGAAAAACTTAAACTCTAACGCCGGTCTTCGTATTGGTCGTTATTTTACACCGGTATTTGGTTTGGCAGTTGAGAGCAACGCTTATTTCTCTAACAAGCCTGCTGAATCTTTTGGTACAGTTGTTAGATTTGTTAACACCTCTTTGTTGGGTACAGTTAACTTGAGCAACTGGTTTGGTGGTTACAAAGGCGAACCTCGTGCTTTTGAACTTTCTGCAGTATATGGTCTTGGATGGGGACATACTTTCAATAACAAGGGAGCAAAAAATATCAACAATTTGACTTCTAAGGCAGCTCTTGACTTTGCTTTCAACTTCGGTTCTAATAAGCAATGGCAATTCTATGTTGAACCCGCTATCATCTATGGTGTTAATGGTTTGGGTTACGAAGGTGCTGAATACAATATCAACAAGTCTTTTGTTCAGTTGAACGCAGGTTTTGTTTACAAGTTTAAAAACTCTAACGGTTCAAACAACTTCACTATTGCTCAACTTCGCGACCAAGCTGAAATCGATGGTTTGAATGCTCAAATCAACGGTTTGCGTAGCGATTTGAATGGCAAAGATGCTCAGTTGTCTGCTAAAGATCGTCAGATTGCCGACCTTCAAAGAGCTCTTGACGATTGCAACAAGAAGCCTAAGTATGTAAAACCTGCAACTGCAACCAACTTGCAACCCACTGTACTCTTCAAGCAAGGTAAGAGCAACATCGAGGCAGCTCAATACGCTCCCATCGAGTTGATTGCAAGCTATATGAAGAACAATCCTACAGCTAAGGTTGAAATTAGAGGTTATGCTTCTCCCGAAGGTTCTGCAGAGTTGAACCAAAGACTTTCTGAAGCTCGTGCTAACGCAGTTAAGGACGCTCTTGTTAAGAAGTATAAGATTGCAGCTGACCGTTTGACAACAAAGGGTATGGGTGTAACAGACAAGTTGTTCGAACAAGTTGAGTTCAACCGCGTTGCTACATTCAACGATAGCTCTAAAGGCGAATAATTATCTTTTAGATATATTTCAATAATTATCATCCCGGTATTCTCTATGGAGAGTATCGGGATTTTGCTTGTATATTGTTTGGTGAAAGTGGTGTATTGTATGGTAGAATATGATGTTTAGGATAGTAAAAGATGGTGAAAGATGATATTGTTAAGGTTGATTAGTGCTTTTGTTAACTAAAAAATAATACCTTTGTAGTTGTCGGTGCTATACTGACAGTAATAAAATAGAAAGCGAGGTAAATGATGTTAGATAAAGTTGGCAGTTATTCTTTCTTGGCTGCTCCTTTTCATTGCGATTTTTCTAATCGCATTTTTCTAAGCAATTTGGGAAATAGTTTGCTTAATGCAGCCGACTTCCATTCTAATGAACGCAATTTTGGGATGCACTATCTCAATACCATCCATAAAACATGGGTGTTGTCCAGATTGTCTATAGAAATTATCGAGATGCCCCAAGCCTATTCCTCATATCTTGTGGAGACATGGGTGGACGGTGTAATGAGGGGCTTTACGCATCGCAATTTTCGGGTGATTGATGCTTTGAGCGGGAAGATTTATGCTTATGGACGCAGTATCTGGGCAATGATTGATACCGAAACACGTCAACCTACCGATTTATTATCGGTAAACGATGGCTTGATTGTAGATTATATTGAGCGTGAAAAGGAATGTGATATGCAACCTTTCTCCCGGGTGAAGATAGAAAAAGATGCTCGCCTTCGACAAACTGTCTTAACGCATTATAGCGATGTAGACCCCAACGGACATATTAACAGTATCAAGTATGTTGAGCATTTACTCAACTTATGGAGTATTGAATGGTACCAACAGCACGATATAAAGCGTTTGGATGTGGCTTATGTGGCTGAAAGTCATTGCGGAGATCGACTGCATTACTATGTAGAGGATCAGGAAAAAGGGACTTTTGCCATTGCCATCAAGAAAGAAGAACCGATGGGAGAGGAGCAGATAGAAGTGTGCCGACTTAAACTTACATTTGCTAAAAAGTCGGTTTAGGCTTACTCTAATTGCTACCCTGCACGACAGGAAATTTACTATGTATGATTTTAAAAGGTGCCGTATATCGCAGAGCTGCTATTGTTGTTGTAGTGTCTTTTCATTAATTTTGTAGATGATGAATAGAAGTGAACGTTATAAATATATCTTAGATTATTTTCGAGCCCAAGCTCCAATCGTTACTACCGAGTTAGAGTTTGGCAGTGCCTTTCAGCTTTTATGTGCCACTGTGTTAAGTGCTCAATGCACCGATAAGCGAATTAATCAGGTTACGCCTGCTCTTTTTAAGATGTATCCCACGGCAGAAGCGATGGCAAAAGCTGAGGTGGAAGATGTTTTTGAGTATATCAAGTCGGTGAGTTATCCCAATGCCAAAGCTAAGCATCTGGTGGAAATGTCGCAGATGTTGATGGATTTGTTTGGTGGTGAAATGCCCAGCACAACCGAAGAGTTGACTCGTTTGCCCGGAGTAGGACGTAAAACTGCCAATGTGTTGCAAGCTGTTTGGTTTGGTAAAGCCACAATGGCGGTGGATACGCACGTTTATCGGGTGAGCCATCGCATGGGACTTGTACCCAAAACAGCCAATACGCCTCTCAAAGTTGAGAAAGAATTGCTCAAGTATATTCCTGAGGAAGACGTCAACAAGGCACACCATTGGTTGCTGTTGCATGGTCGTTATATCTGTACAAGCCGAACTGCGAAATGTGGTGAATGCGTGTTCAACGAAATTTGTCCTAAACAATTGGAAGGCTCAAAATTAGAATAGAGAGTGTGTTCCTAAAGTATGATAAGGAGATGGAAGCAAAGAGAATATTAAAGTATTTGGCAGATTTGTCTGCCAACAACAATCGCCCTTGGTATCAAGAACATAAGGACGAGTATCTGGCGTGTAGAAAAAGTTTTGAAGATGGTGTGGCAAAAGCTATTCAAGCCATATCTGAGTTCGATTCAGAGGTGTCGCATCTTGAGGTGAAAGATTGTGTTTATCGTTTTAATCGCGACACAAGATTTTCGCCGGACAAGTCGCCTTATAAGAATCATTTAGGTGCTTATATCTGTGCTAAAGGCAAGAAGGCATTGCGTGGAGGTTATTATTTGCATATTGAGAACAATCAATGTTTGTTGGCTGTGGGAGGTTATTGGTTGCCAACGAATATTCTCACTTCATGCCGAAATGAGATTATGGGCAATATCAATCGGTGGCGAGAATGTGTAGAGAATGAAGAGTTTGTGTCGCTCTTTGGAAAACCCAACGAAGGAAAGTGGGGAACGACAGCTCGGGGTTTCGGACTTGAAAGCCTGAAGAGTGCTCCTGCAGGTTTTCCGCGTGTTTATGAGTTTATCGAGTATCTTCGTATGAAGGATTATTGTGCTTGGGTAAAGGTCGATAATGACTTTTTTGAGGGTGATAATTGGATTGCCGAGATGGTGCGTATTTTTAAAGTAGCCAAGCCCATGATGGATTTCACGAATAGCGTGATTGATGATTATGAGTAATAAAGAATACGGCTCCAACTGTTTTTTAGTTGGAGCCGTCATTGTATATGTTCTTTTCTCGTTCTTATGCCGCCTGCTCTAATAATCTCAACAGCTTCTCACTGTTGTCGCAACTCACCACATAGATGCGTTGAGGGGTGTGGATGGCAAGCATTTCTTGATTGTCTTTCACATGTATGCGATAGTTTCCGAGTTGTGAATGATGAAAGATACCGTAATGGCCGAAGAAATATGCAATTCCGCAAAGTGGTATATCACTTTTCAAATTCTCTTTTCTCTCTACCTTTGTTATTTCGTTTCGGGGTATCGCAATTTTGCAAAACCGCTTTTGAATGATGAGATGTTCGTCCGTAAGCGTAATTTTTTTTATTTGTATCGCGAAGATATAAAGAACGAAAGAGGTGCTAAGAAAAAAAAGAAAGGCAAACAGAAAGAAGTGGGTAGACCATAGTTCGCTTCTTGTCATGCCTCTCATGCTATACATAAAGACACCATGCATAAGAATCATTCCAATCACAGTTGTGGCTAAAACGATTTTTGAATAAGATGATTTAAAATGTTGAATATTTGTCATTTAATAAGGGTTGTGTAAAAAAATGATGTGTAGGGTATCGCATTATAGCTCACTGAGTTCCAACCAACGCATGCTTTTTTCGTCTAGTTCGTCTTTTAGCAGAGGCAAACGCTTACTCTTTTCTGTTATTTCTTCAATGGAAAGCGTACCGCTACAAAGTGCTTGCTCAATGGCTTCTTGCTCCTGTTCGAGTTGTGCTATATCTTTTTCTAATTGTTCAAACTCTTGTTTCTCTTTGTAAGTCATCTTTCGCTTTTGGTCATTGCGATAGTTCGACTTCTCTTTCTTTTCCGTTGTTATGGTGTTGTTAACTGTCGATTGGCTTTGCATCTGTTCCCAATCTCTGAATTGAGTGTAGTTGCCGGGGAAGTCTTGTACCTCTCCACCGCCTTTGAATACGAGCAAATGGTCCACCACCTTATCCATGAAATAGCGGTCGTGGCTCACTATGATAACACAACCGGGAAAGTCTTGCAAGTATTCTTCAAGCACTTGTAAGGTTTTAATGTCAAGATCGTTGGTGGGTTCGTCCAACACCAAGAAGTTAGGATTACGCATCAAAACCGTACAGAGATAGAGTTTTCGTTTTTCACCTCCACTCAGTTTGTAGACGTAGTTATGTTGTTCTTCAGGAGAGAACATAAAATGCTGAAGAAATTGGGCAGCCGTTAGTTGTTTTCCACCGCCAATATTGATGTAGTCGGCAATGTCTCTCACCACGTCAATTACCTTTTTATCTTCGTCTATCTTCATTCCCTCTTGTGAGAAATAGCCGAATTTTACGGTTTCTCCAATATCGAAACGTCCTTCATCGGGTAGCACTTCACCGAGCAACATCTTGATAAAAGTCGACTTGCCTGTACCATTATTACCCACGATACCCATCTTTTCAAAACGTGCAAAGTTGTAATAGAAGTTTTTGAGCATCACCTTATCGGGTGCCCATGCTTTGGAAACATACTGACATTCAAATATTTTGCTACCAATATACACATTGGTACTTTTGAGTCTTATTTGTCGGTCTTCAATGCGTTGTTTGGCTTTGGCTTCCAATTCGTAAAAGGCGTCTTCCCGATATTTGGCCTTATGTCCGCGAGCTTGTGGTTGTCTGCGCATCCATTCCAATTCTCTGCGATAGAGATTATTGGCATGTTGTATTTCAGCCCGTGCGTTCTCCATGCGTTGTTCACGCTTTTCGAGATAGTAGGCGTAATTACCTGTGTAGGTGTAAATAGTGTTGTTGTCTAACTCCATGATGAGGTTACACACCCGATCTAAGAAATATCGGTCATGAGTAACCATGAGTAGTGTTTTATTTCCACGCGAAAGATAACCTTCCAACCATTCGATCATCTCCAAATCCAAGTGGTTGGTAGGCTCATCGAGGATGATAAAGTCGGGTTCGGTAATGAGAACATTTGCCAAAGCCACCCTTTTTTGCTGTCCACCGCTCAATTCTCCCATAGCCTGATCAAGATTGGTAATCTTGAGTTGAGTAAGAATTTGCTTGGCCTTGAGCAGTTTTTCTTCGCTTCCCTGATGGTTAAAGCAAGCCTCCAGCACGCTATCTTTCGGGTTGAACTGTGGCGATTGAGTAAGAAAACCTGTTCGTAAGTCTTTTCTATAAATAATTTCACCAGAATCTTTCCCTTCTGTTCCCATCAAGATAGATAGAAGAGTAGACTTTCCGGTACCGTTTTGGGCGATGAGTCCTACACGCTGTCCTTCAGCAATAGAAAAAGAAATGTCTTGAAAAAGCACCTTTGCACCAAACGATTTGGTGAGGTTCTGCACGTCAATATATGGTTTAGGATTTGCCATTGTTTATTTTTCTTCCCTCTTATAGCGAATCGTTGATTTCTCCGATGTAGTTAAGCAGTTCTTCTCTTCCTGTTTTTTTTTCCGAACTGGTGATGAAGTAGGGGGGCAATTCCACCCAGGTGTCTTCCAGCTTCTTCATCCATGCCTCTGCATTTTGTTTGGCCTTTACAGGTCCAAGTTTATCGGCTTTGGTGAAAACAATCGAGAAAGGCACTTGGCTTGTACCCAACCAATCAATAAATTCGCGGTCAATCTTTTGCTGTTCGTGTCTGATATCTATCAATACAAACACATTAACAAGTTGCTTTCGTTGAAGAATATAACTGCTAATCATTTGTTCCAGCTTTTGCTGAACAGCTTTAGAACGTTTCGCAAAACCATATCCGGGAAGGTCAACCAAATACCATGAGTCGTTGATGATAAAGTGATTGATTAGCAATGTTTTACCGGGGGTAGATGAAGTTTTGGCTAAGCCCTTGTGGTTGCATAGCATATTGATTAGACTTGACTTGCCCACGTTAGAGCGGCCGATAAAGGCATACTCGTTTTTATCGTCCTTTGGACATAGACTTAACGTTGGAGCTGATATAGTAAATGCGGCTTTCTTTATTTCCATAAGTCATACTTTTGGTTACAAAGATAGTGAAAATATGTGGTTTAGCCCTAAGATAGGGCTTTTTTAGTGTGTCTTCTGTGGAAAACATTTTATTAAAACATCGTGTGTTTGTTGAGGATAACGCTGTAAAGGCATGAATTTTGTCTGTCTTGTTGATTATAAACTATGCAAGTGTTAAGAGAATGTGATGAATAGGAAAAGATGGGATAGGGTGCAGATTTCTAAAAATAAATCTTTAATTTTGCAAGCCTATAATTAAAATAGCAGTCAATGTGATATGGCAAAAAGGTGTTTTGGCATATCCTAAAGGTATAAAGAATGAAACGAAATGTCTTACTGGGTGTCTGTATGGTCGTTAGTGGCGTGCATACGGCATTCGGTTTTGAATTGTATTCAACAAAAAACAGTATCAAAGCTAAGCCTTTCCTCAGCCTTGTTGGTGAGAAAAATGATGTTCAGCTAACAACTAAAGAAGTTTTAGATAGTCTTAATCTAAGTGAAGTCGTGGTAACCGGAGTGGGTAATGCCATTCAGCGTAGACGATTGTCTACCAACATTACTAAAGTATCGGCTAAAGATTTAGAGCGTATGCCTTCATCTCGTTTGGATGAATTGTTGCAAGGGGCGTTACCCAATGTACAAATTAATTTGTCCGGCTCACAGCCTGGCAGCACTTCCATGATAAGAGCTCGTGGTTTGTCTTCTGCCTTTACCAATTCTACTCCCATTGTTTATGTCGACGGAGTGCGTGTGGATAATATTAACACGGGTTCTTCCTTAGGTTTTTCTAAGAATGGATATGGGTCGGACCCTTATAGCACTAGCGATATGCCCATGGGCGAAGCGGCTGCATCGGGTTCGTTGAGTGATATTCCTTTGGAAAACATTGAGCATATAGAATATGTAACAGGAGGAGCCGCTACCACCCTTTATGGGTCGGATGCGGCTAATGGTGTTATTCAAATCTTTACCAAGAAGGGTGGGAAAGGGCCGTTTCGTGCATCGTTTACCACAGAGCTGGGGATGAATATTGCCAATTCTCAATATTACCACTTTAAGCGGACGAAGGAACTATTGCATCAAGTAGGTCTCCAACAACTCTATCGTCTTAACTTCCATGGTGGCACAGAGAAGTTTGGTTATAGCTTTGGGGCAAGCATGAGCAGAAATACGGGTACGCTCATACATAATGGTAATGATAATAAAAAGTATGATTTGAGGTTTGGCTCACAGCTGAAAATCAACAAAATGTTGGAGTATCAAAATTCGTTCGGATTTCTGTTTCAAGATTATCATCGCCGTCGTAATGGTAACCAGGGCTTCTATACGGGCCTGTGGTTTGCAGAAGGAGCTGCTGCTAACAATTTCACCTATATCTTACCCGACGGAAGTAAGTATAATTTTAATGCAGATATAGATGCCGCTTCGGATGATGAGTATCGTTTGATGCAATCATTTGTGGATCGAGCAGAAAAGCTGCAGAATAATCAAGAGCGTGTGAAGCGTTTTCAAACGGCACAAACACTCTTGTTCAACCCCTTGAAAAACTTGAATTTTAAAGCTGTTTTGGGTGTTGATTATCGTAGCACTCACTCTAAGGAAATTATAACAAACGAGTATCTTGTACATACACAAGTTCAGCCGGAAGGTACGTCGGACGCCGGAAGAATTA
>JALEWR010000219.1 GCA_022783515.1 Prevotella sp. | reverse complement strand
AATGACGCCTCCGGGGCTGTGTACTGTCATCCAATTCATAAATAAGCCTCATTTTATGTCCTTTCATTTCTTAACTTGATAATGTTAAACGGTCAATCGCCATTCCAAGGCCGGTTTCTCCGCATGCTATAAGCTAATTCTCATACTCAATTTTGTAATCTTCATATACATTGAATACTGTTTCACAATCAGATAAAATACTTTCAAGTAGAGGTCTTACTTCACCATTCCAATCCAATTTGCCTAAACCTGCACCTATTTTCGGGAGAGACACCGTTTTAATACCTCTGCTTATACATACTTTTCTCAAGCGTTTCAAACCTTTATTCAGATATGTAAGTTCTGCGTGGTACATATCTGGTTGAGTAGCAATGTAGATTATACCCGGAGAGAAACCTTTGATTTCTCCTATAAAAACATCGCCGGCCTGAAACTTATTATTGCGTGTGTACTTTTTAAAGAGTTTTTGGATTTCAGGGAATTGGCTTGACAGCTTAAAGGCAAGACCGGTTCCCAATCCTTCTTGTGAGCCAACAGCCACTCCTTGGGCTATATACTCATCGTTGCTCTGTAATATATCTCCCGAAATGTATTTTATCATATCAATACCATTCTATAGTTATAATGTCCGACAGCATTCCGCCTTTGGCGGCAATGCTGTTTGTCAACCACTTTACCAATTTAGCAAAGGCAACATATCCTTTAGGTTTCCTTCATTTTCTTTGTTCAGAAATCTTGGTAAGATATATAAATGCTTTAGCTTCTTAAGGGTTAATAGTGACGAAATGTCATAATTCCGATTCTCGACTGTTACACCAAAATGCAAGTATTCAAGTTCAAGTAAACGAGAAAGTGGCTCCATGCTTTTAACGGGCTTACCAACTCCACACATTCCTCCATTAGACAAAAACAATTCCTGCAAACTTCTCAATTCGGCTATAGGAGATAAATCATAAAGATGATTAAGGTCGCATATATAAAGAGTTTTCAAATTAGAAAGTCTTTTCAGAAATTCAATATTGTCTACACGGGTTATGTTGGAAAGCACTAGAATCTGCAATGATTTTAATGTAAACAGATCCGGAAACTCATTCTGTTTATTACAACTGATCTCCAAATATTTCAAATTAGGTAAAGAAGACAAAACATCAATGCGTTCTTCATCAATATCACCCAGTTTTATCGCCTCGATTTCATCATTATTCCTCAGAGCATTCCAATTACTGTAAGATAGTTTGGTTCTCTTTAATGGTGTAGACAAGGACAAAACTTTAGTACCCTTTGGAACTTGGGATAAATCGTAATATCCCCATACCTCACCTTCTAAGACTCCTAAATGTGCATATGGAGGCGAAGGACACTTTTCATCTGACAGATAATTATTCCAATCCATATTTTCTTTTTTATCACAAATAACCAATGTTCTGCGGACAATCGGTCATTCGGGGAGTTGTCCGCTTGTTATGTACCTACTTCTACTTATATATTTTTTTGCTTCATTTCTTATCCATGCTATTTTATCTGTGGTAAATGGCATAATAAATGAAGTGTATTGGTAAACATTCATTTTATTAAGCGTAGAAATAACATGTCCATCCACAAACGAATCATCAATTTGCTTTATTAAAAAAGGAGCGTATTCAGCACAATGCTTGTAAGCCAAAAGCATAATGAAAATCTGCCGCCCGCGTTTGGCATTACGATTCGTAGCTATTGATAAAAAAGATTCAAGCAAAGACTTATCTTTTCTTAAACTTGTATGCTCACGCAGAATTTGTTTTATAGCCGAACCCTTTATCCAGATTTCATGTTCAAAATCATGGAACTTAGGAATATCAGGATTCTTTTTATCTATTGGCGGCAAATTCTCTACATAGGTAAGGGGTATCACTTTTTCTGTTTTCCTTACTATGTCTTGTATCTTTTTCTTTGCTTCTTCTTTAGTCATAGGACACATAATGTTATGCCAACAGCGAAACCGGCTGTTATTCTCTTTAGTATATTACCGTGCAAACAAATGTATAAAAAAAGTGTGACACACTACAAACGGCGTACTACATTTTTTGGAAGATTGGGCTGGATTTAACATTTATCCAATATCGGGCATCAGGATTTGGCAAGAAAAATACACCTCCTACGGGAGTAACGAGGAAAACCGTACAAAACATTCAGCCTGCCTCGTTCCTGCTTTTCTTCGGCTCTACTCCATAGAAAACGTAACGAACGTTGTTTCAGCCAATTCGCTATCCTTGTCTAAACTTGCTTTATAAACCTGTTCGCGATAAAAAACATTGTCTTGGAAGAAAAACAGACGAAATTCGCCCAGTTTTTAATGATTTCTCATGGAATAAGTCTAAAAAAGAGCGACAAAAGTAAAATAATAAGAGAAGAAACAAAAGCAATTCAAAAAAATACATTACCTTTGCAGTCGCATTTATGCAAATCAATTAATTATTAATCAAAAGCTCTATGTATTTAGACAAAGCAAAAAAAGAAGAGATCTTTGGACAATACGGAAAGTCTAACTCTGATACTGGTTCTGCAGAGAGCCAGATAGCATTGTTCTCATACCGTATTTCCCATTTGACGGAACATCTTAAGAAGAACCGTAAAGATTATAACACAGAGAGATCATTGACAATGTTGGTAGGTAAGCGTCGTCGCTTGTTGGATTATCTTTATGATCGTGACATCGAACGTTATCGTGCCATCATCAAGGCTCTTGGCTTGCGTCGATAAGACAACAGCTTGTTGAAAGCAAGTTTTTTGCTCAACAACACACAAATCCCCACAATGTCCTAAGGATGTTGTGGGGATTTTTTTGATTTGCCCTGCCCTTCTTCCAAAGAGACAGGAGCAAAACTTTTATAACACCGATTGAATCTATCGGTTGATAGAATTTAATCTAAGAAATTTCTTCCAAGAGCTTCACGGCATCCACATATTGAGCAATACCCTGTGCCACAGCTTTGGCTGCTTTCATCGCCAGTACCACTGTTTGCGGTCGATGCACCACATCGCCACCTGCAAAAACACCACGACGAGTGGTCATGCCATAAGGACGCTCGTTGACAATTACATAACCTTTATCGTCCACCTCTATACCATCAGTGGTAGAGACAATGCGGTTGGCTGGACGAGAACCGATAGCCATAAAGATGCGGTCGCAGGGTTCGATATGTTCGCCATCGTTATCTTTGACACGAATGGCAGTCAACCGATTGCGGTCGTTACCGATAAATTCGATTACCGACGACTCCCAAACAAACTTAACACCTTCGTTCAAAGCCTCTTCGTATTCTTTTTGTATGGCCGGCATATCCTCCTGCTTGCGTCGATAGATAACTGTTACATCGCCCCCCAAACGTATGGCCGTGCGTGCTGCATCCATCGCAACATTACCTCCACCAATAATACCGACACGTTCGCCAGGCTTCAATGGCACCATCTCACGTCCGATAGCTCCATCGTTATAGCTTGCCACATTGTGAAGGAGGTAAGTGGCTTGATTCACACCACGCAAGTTAGCACCGGGAACATCGTCCATATTATGAGGAACTGCCGTACCCGTACCCATAAAAATAGCGTCATAACCACGAGCAAACAGGCTGTCGACAGTGACACCGTTCTCGCCTATTAACGAATTAGTAACGAAATTAACGCCTAAGGCTGCAATTTTCTCTATCTCGGCACGCACCACTGTCTTAGGCAAACGGTATTCGGGAATACCATACATCAACACTCCGCCGGGTTCGTTTTGTCCCTCAAAAATGGTGATGTTAAAACCCTGACGAGCCAAGTCGCCGGCAACAGTCAAGCCCGCAGGTCCCGATCCAATGACTGCCACTTTGCCACGCGACTTCTGAGGCAGTTTTTCTCGCAACAGATTCATCTCGGTATCGAAGTCGGCAATAAAGCTTTCCAATCGTCCAATCTGTATGGGATTGCCCTTTTTAGCAAAGATACAATGTCCCTCACATTGCTTTTCGTGCGGACAAACACGACCGCAAATAGCCGGCAGGTTACTTGTTTCGTTGATAATGGCCATCGCTCCTCCCAAATTTCCTTTGGAAAGCTGATGAATAAACTCCGGAATATTATTATTGATGGGGCAGCCTTTGCGACACGAAGGCACTTTACAATTCAGGCAACGCTTAGCCTCATCAATGGCCTCTTTGGTTGTAAAGCTTTCTTGCACCACTTGGAAAGCATCAAAATCTATTGTTTTCATCTTTTCTTTTATTCTTGTTCTTCTAAAAGAGGAATTCATCGGAGTTGGGGTAAGTTCACCCTCTGAGAGGATGAAGCCAACGGACAATACGCAAGGCATTATTTATATGCCAATACATTTTTCCCTCCTGCCAACTCCCTTTCTATTCCTACACAAACTCCTATCACACGTTCTTCACCATCCTTCTCCTCCATCGGCCATGATTTCGCGTAAAGGAGTCATCACGAAATCGCGTTCGTACATCAGTGGATGAGGAATTTTCAAATCGTCTTCGTCTATCTGCCAATCATCGTAAAGCAAGATATCAATGTCGATTACTCTATCCTGGTACTGTCCATCCACACTCTTTATTGTCCGTCCCAACTCTTTCTCGATGAGTTGGGTTTGAGCCAAGACCTCACGAGGGTTCAACTTAGTGCAACAACAAACGGCTGCATTGAGAAAGGAATGGGAAGAGGTGAAGCCCCAAGGTTGGGTTTCGTAAAGAGCCGACCGACGTTCAACACCCCCGATCAGCTCTCCTATTCTATCAATAGCACGCAGTATGGTGAGCTTCTTATCACCAATATTAGCCCCCAAACTGAAATATACTATATGACTCATTATTACGTTTTCGCTTAAGGAATATAGCGGAAAGGTAGCGGAAGAACCCTCTGAGAGGATAAAATTAACGCACAATGGCCCTTTCCGAACACTCATCCGCTAACTCCCTATTCATTCCCGCCAAGTTCCCCCCAATTCTTTTATTGCTACATTTAATCGTTCAAAATCAATAAAGCATCGCCAAAACAGCCGAATTGATAGCCGTTTTTCACTGCCATATCATAGGCTTCCATCACCAAGTCGTAACCTCCAAAGGCAGCAGTAGACATCAACAAGGGTGAAAGGGGATGGTAGAAATTTGTCACCATTGTATCGGAGAGTCCGAAATCATATGGAGGGAAGATAAAGCGATTGGTCCATCCTTCATACTCTTTCAGCATTCCATCGGTACCAACAGCCGACTCGGTGGCTTTCAGCACACTCGTTCCCACTGCACAGATTCGTTTTCCGGCAGCCTTGGCTTCGTTTACCACGCTGCAAGCATCTGCTCCAATGTGCATCTGCTCGGAGTCGACCTTGTGTTTGGTTAGGTCTTCCACTTCAATGTCATGGAAGTTTCCGAGTCCGCAATGCAAAGTGATAAATGCAGAATTAACACCCTTAATCTCCATACGCTTTAAGAGTTCGCGACTGAAATGCAAGCCTGTGGCAGGAGCTGTTACCGCTCCTTCGTTCTTGGCAAAGATACATTGGAAATCTTCCATGTCTTCTTCTGTGGCATGAGGCACTTCGCGTGCGTCGATGATATAACGTGGCAGGGGAGATTCACCCAAAGCAAAGAGGGTGCGTTTGAACTCATCGTGCGGACAGTCGTAAAGGAAACGCAAGGTTCGACCACGGCTGGTGGTGTTGTCAATGACCTCTGCAACCATCGTACTACTATCGTCGAAGAACAGCTTATTACCTATTCTAATCTTTCGAGCAGGTTCAACCAAAACGTCCCACAATCGCATTTCTTCGTTCAACTCACGCAAAAGGAATACTTCAATCTTGGCATCGGTCTTCTCCTTTGTGCCATATAGGCGTGCGGGAAACACTTTTGTATCGTTGAAGATGAAGGTGTCGCCTTCATCAAAATAGTTGATTACATCGCGAAACAAGATAAACTCGCCCTCAATGGGGTTGCCATTCTCATCTTTTTTGTACATATCAATGGTACCCGACTTCTTATGTAGCACCATTAACCTACATTCATCGCGGCGAGTGGTTCTGAAAGTCTCTGTTTCGCCTTTCTCGTTCTTGATTTCATGATATACACTGTTTGGATACAATGCTATCTGTTCCTTGGGTAATTTGAAATTAAATTGTGATAGCTTCATTGATATATTGCTTTAATTTATGGTGTTTACTTTGGAGAGAGTTATTCAGTTTTGAGTATTTTCCAACTCTTGTTGATCGAGCCACTCCTGAAACTCGTCGAGCTTGATACATTGCTCCACCCGCACATCACCCGATTGGGTGCGTCGCAACGCGGTGAGATAAGCTCCGCTTTGAAGGGCTTTTCCTATGTCGCGAGCCAAGGCTCGGATATAGGTCCCCTTACCGCAAACCACACGAATGGACATCTGCATTGTTTCGGGAGAGAAGTGGGTCAACTCTATTTCGTCAATCTGCAAGGTCTTAGCCTCCAATTCCACTTCTTGCCCCTTACGTTTCAGGTCGCACGCTCGGTCGCCTTTTATCTTACAGGCACTGTAGGATGGTGGCACTTGCTGTATCTCGCCCACAAACTGTCTTAATGTTTCTTCTATCAGTTCGCGAGTGATATGCTCGATGGGAAAGGTCTCGCTAACGGGATGTTCCATGTCGTAGCTCACCGTGGTAGCTCCCAACTGCAGGGTGGCTGTATATTCCTTGGTGTGGGCTTGCAACTCACTGATACGCTTGGTAGCTTTACCGGTGCAAAGCACCAGCACGCCTGTAGCCAATGGGTCGAGCGTTCCGGCATGTCCAATCTTCACACGCTTCACTCCCAACTTACGCGAAAGGAGATAACGCACACGAGCCAAGGCTCCAAAACTGGTTATCTCGTAGGGTTTGTCTATGCAAATAATTTCGCCTGCTGCTATATTCATTAGTCGACCATTGCTAAAGAGTTGCCCATGAGAAGCCATACCAAGATAAGGCCTCCTACGATAATTCGATATATGCCAAACATTCTAAAGCCGTATTTGGTGAGGTAGGCAATAAAGGCTTTGATGGCCACTAACGCCACAACAAAAGCCACAAAGCTGCCCAATGCCAAAGTGGTGAGATGATCCATCAGCATACTATAGTCGCCTGTTTCGTACATCGGCTTGATGAGTTTAAACATATCTAAACATGTAGCGGCAAACATCGTTGGCACAGCCAAGAAGAAAGAGAACTCTGCCGCATCTTTTCGGGTGAGCTTTTGAGCCATACCGCCCACGATGGTTGCCATCGAACGAGACACACCGGGTATCATGGCGAGACATTGGAACAGACCAATCATGAAAGCTCGCTTTTTGGTCATCACGGTGTTTTCCGAACCATTGCCAAACAACCGATCACAAAACAGCATAAAAACACCACCCACAACCAGCATCACTGCCACCACTTCTACACTACCCAAAAGGCTATCAATGACATTATTTGCCAAGAAACCAATCACAACGGCAGGTATAAAGGCGATGAGAAGTTTGTAATAGAAGTCCCACTTTTGCAAGAAACGTTGCAAAGGTGTGAAATGTTCGGAAGCCGGAGCGTGGTTCAAACGGAAAAATCTTTTCCAATATAACAAGACTACGGCTAAGATGGCACCAAACTGAATGATAACGTTAAAAGCCTTGACGAAGGGTGTCATTTCCACGTTCAGCAAGGCTTGAGTGATAATCATGTGACCGGTAGACGAAACGGGAAGAAACTCCGTCAGTCCTTCTACTATCGCCACAATGATAGTTTGCAAATATGTCATAAAATATTTTTTGCGTTATTGATTTCTCTTTCCCTATTCTTCGAAAAGATATATTATAGTCACAACAAGGCTCCAGCAAGTTTTCTTTTGCCCAATGGCTTTTTCTAAACTATTATTTCTCTTGCTCCGCTTCGTCCTTAGGCTTACGCATGATGGCATAAACGATAGAAACAAAACCCACAAAGCACACCACCGGTGCAACCTTGATGCGTCTTACACTGAATATTTCAGGGTTAAAAGCCTCTTCGGTAGAGCCTGCACCGCTCATCAAAATAAAGCCGAGAACAACAATGAGCATACCTACAGCCAACAAGATAAAGTTGACTTTATCGAATGCCAAATTCTTTTTATCCATAGAACTAATGTGTATATGATTATATTTTGTACAAGTCGCCGGCCTTCATTCGCAAGAATTTATTAACCGAAATGAAAGCACAAAGCGATGTAATGATGATTCCAAAAAGCAAGACAGCACCACCTGTTACCACCATCACTTCGGGTGTAAGAACACTTAAGATACCTGCTTCATAGCGATAGAGAGCATAGACTATGCCTGCCAACACCACAAGGGCGAGCAAGGCGGCCAAGATGCCGATGCCAACAGCTTGTTTTACAAAGGGGCGACGTATAAATCCCCACGATGCCCCCACCAATTTCATGGTGTGGATGGAGAATCGACGGGCATAAATGCCCAAACGAATGGTGTTGTTGATTAATGCAAAAGAAACAAAGGTGAGCAAAGCGGCCAAGACCAAAAGTACCAGACTGATTTTGCTCAAGGTGGAATTGACATTCTCAACCAAATCTTTTTGATAAGTAATTTCCGACACTTGGGGGTAGTTTTTCAACTCTTTGGCTATCCACTGCAATGAGTCGTTATTGGCAAAATCGCCCATCAACGTGAGTTCTACCGACGAAAGGAAAGGATTATCGCCACCGGTAAACTCGGTAGGATCAACACCCATGGCTTGGGTTTGCTCCTTCAAAACTTGGTCTTTGCTAATAAGTGTAAGATTCTTTATATAAGGACGATTCTTCAAACGTGTACATAGGTTTTGCATTTCCGAATTGGTCATATCCTGCTCGAGCATCATCGTAACAACCAAGTTTTCTTTTACATAGGTTGTCAGGTTGCGGGCAGTAAACACTGACAATACGACCATACCCAACAGCACCAACACCATCGCTGTGCTTATACAAAGAGTTATCACCTGCAACCCATAACGGGTGCGGGCAGTATTTCGTTTTTTCTTCATTATAAAAAGGCAATATTACACCAAATTCGATGCAAAAGAACAAAAAAAAGTCGGTAAAAACAAATATTTAACCACGATTAACTATAGGCAAAAAGCAAAAAACACTACCTTTGCAAACCTGCTTGCAGTAAGGCTTCCGCATGTATCAATCCTGCAATTGCTCACCTTTCAACTTTTAATCACCAACTAAAAAACTCATACACATAAAAAATCACCCATCATATATGACCATCATTTATCCCTCTCCCATCTTCGGACCGGTTCGCAGTCGTCGTTTAGGACTTTCATTGGGCATCAATCTCTTGCCCGGCGACGGCAAACACTGCACTTTTGACTGTGTTTATTGCGAGTGCGGATTCAACTCCGACCATATCCCCACACAACCTTTACCCACGCGAGAAGAAGTGGCAGCACAGCTAAAAGCAAGATTGATGGAAATGGCAGAGCGTGGCGAACGTCCCGATGTATTGACCTTTGCTGGCAATGGAGAACCAACGAGTCATCCACAGTTCGCCGAAATAATCGACGACACCCTGCAATTGCGTGACGATTGGTGTCCGCAAGCGAAGGTATCGGTATTGAGCAACGCCACTTTTATCTTCAGAAAGAAAGTTTTTGAGGCATTGATGAAAGTGGACAATAACATTTTGAAGCTCGACACCGTGAACGAAGCGTATATTAAAAAGGTGGACAAGCCGGCGGGAATTGCCTATAAGGTGTAGAAAATTGTGGAGAAGATGAAAGAGTTTCAGGGACATATCATCATCCAAACCATGTTTTTAAAGGGCATGACAGACGGTGAAAATGTGGATAATACGAGCGACAGCTATGTGCAACCGTGGATCAAGGCGGTAAAAGAAATCAAACCCTCGCAGGTGATGATTTATACTATCGACCGCGAAACGCCTGCCCCTCATCTAAAGAAAGCGTCGAAAGAAGAACTCGACAGCATTGCCCAACGTGTGCGAGAGATGGGTATTGCCTGCTCAGCATCCTATTAAAAAAGAGTTGTACAGGTGGCTTTCCCTACCTCGCCTACCGCATCGGCCAGACCTGCTGCACCTATCCCACAGACACAACCCATTATTTCTCACCCCAGCACCACATCCAGCACCATCATCAGCACAAAGCCAAGAGCAAAGCCGATGGTGCTAAGATTAGAGTGTTCGCCCTCTGATGCCTCGGGGATAAGTTCTTCCACAACCACATAAAGCATTGCTCCTGCGGCAAAAGCCAGCATATAAGGCAGGATAGGGGTAATGAAAGAAGCCAACAAGACGACCAACAAACCTCCCAAAGGCTCCACTGCTCCGCTCAAACTTCCCATCGCAAACGATTTCCACTTGCTGTTTCCTGCTGCCCGCATAGGCATAGAAATGATGGCTCCCTCGGGTATATTCTGTATCGCAATACCTAAAGACAAAGCCAAGGCACCGGCTGTTGAGATGAGCATGTTATCTTGTAAGGCTCCGGCTAACACCACACCCACAGCCATTCCTTCAGGAAGATTGTGGATGGTTACGGCCAATGTCAGCATGGCTGTACGAGAAAGTTTGCTCCGCGGACCTTCGGGCGTATCGTTGCCAATGTGCAAGTGGGGAGTGATATAATCGACAAGGAGAAGGAAGACAATACCTGACAAGAAGCCAACAGCCGCCGGCATCACTGCCCATTTGCCCATATCCTCACTCATCTCCATACCCGGGATGAGCAACGACCATACAGAGGCTGCCACCATCACACCCGAGGCAAAGCCCAAAAGTGTCTTCTGAACACGAGAAGGCATTTCTTTACGCATAAAAAACACAAAGGCCGACCCTATGATTGTGCCGATAAAAGGCAATAAAAGTCCTAATATAATACCGTTCATTCTTGTTTTCTTTAAAATAAATAGAGAGTAAGTCCAAGTGCAAAGTTACACCAAAACAATAGCAACGACAAACAAATATCTAAATAAAACATAAAAAACAACAACAAACGAGCCAACTAACTTCTTTTTTTTATATATTAGCCACAGACAGAGGTGTTGGCCTCAACACCATTACTAACAAGTTAAGAAACTATGAGGCCTACGTTTCCATGGAGGACTGAATATGAAAACGGAAAAAGATTTTTATGGATATGAGGGTTACGACTTATATCAAGATCAAGACAACAACAATGTAGGACAAAACAATACCGAACCTTCTATCTGGTATAGCTAAATTCGATAAAGAGCAGAGTAGTATCGATTACCCAATAAAGAGGTGTGGCATGGAGTCCACTTTACCAACAAGGAACAAAAGGCGGAGGTAACATCAGTGTTATATCTCCGCCTTTTCATTCGACACATCCTCAACCATGAACATGAAAATTCCTACCTCTCTTTTGCCAATGACACATACTAAACCACCGAAAAAAGCGTTGAAGAGAATAAAAGTGAACAGATTAAATATATAAAAGTGAACAGATTAAAATATAAGTCATGACATTTCATCGTCCCCTTCTTCAGTTGTCGGCTTTCCTATGGCTTGCTTCCATTGTTTTCTCGGCATGTAAAAACGCATCAGAGAGTGTTGCTCAACCGACAAATGTGGCGTATCAGGAAGCCAAAAACTATTTTACCATCAGTAGCGAGATGAAGAAAATGCCCATCAAAATTATTTCGCAAAAGCAGCTAAACAAGTTTTTTGGCATGGCAGCTTACATGGGTAAGGGCGGCAATGTTACAATGGTAGACTTCAACAAGTATTTTATCATTCCCATTGCCCTACCCGAAAGTTATCAAGAGACAGAAATCGCACAAGTGCGTTTACAAGGAAATAAAAAGCAACTGCACCTGCACTATACCGTCAAAGAAGGAAAAACAAGGAGTTTTTCTACTGCTCCCCTACGCCTTATCATGGTGAGCAATGAATATAAGAAAGCCGAAATACTGGTGAGTGTGGTGAGATAAGACAGGGGAATCAGGAAGTTGGTGAACTTATCAGTTGATGAGTTATGAATGAGTAAAGGTATAAGTTGATGCCCATATGGTGCTTTAAGGTGAATAAAGATAACAAATAAGACGTAGCAAGGTTGTTGCAAACACGCCTATTCATCAGTTTTTCTATTCGTTAACCTATTAACTTGTCAACTCCTCAACTATCATTTTTACTTGATTCCGCATTGACTTACCAAACAACAAAGGGGGTGCACCTATCGCGGCACGCCCCCTCATTATGTAAGATAGATAGGTATGAAACTATATCTTACTAATAATTCCGTTCTCAGATGCCTCCAAGAAGTCGACAATCTTGCGTATTTCCTTACTGTCAGGCACCTGTGCATTGATTTGAAGAATGGCATCCAACAAACTCGTTTGCCCATGAAAAACCAACCGATAGGCGTTGGCAATGTGCTTCTCTACCTTTTTCTCTACATGCAAAGAATCGAGAATAACATTATTAATACCTGCATATCTCACAGGTTTGTCGCCTGCTATAATATAAGGAGGTATGTCTTTAGAGAACGTTGTACCTGCTTGAATCATCGCAACATCGCCCACCCGTGTCTTCGCATTAGCAATAACACCTGTAGAAAAAATAACGTGGTTGCCAATGAGACAGTCGCCTGCAATCTTTGTTCCATAACCAAAGACGCAGTTGTCGCCCACTTTGGTATCGTGAGAAATATGCGAGCCTTCCATCAAGAAGTTGCTATTGCCTATCACTGTTTGACCACCGGTATGCGTTGCACGGTTGATGACCACGTTTTCGCGGATGATATTTGAATCACCAACAATCAATTCGGAAGATTCACCCACAAATTCAAAATCTTGCGGGATGGCTCCCAACACCGCTCCTTGATACACCGTGTTATTATTTCCCATACGAGTTCCGTTGAGAATGCTTACAAAGGGGTAGATGATACAATTGTCGCCAATCACCACATCATCTTCTATATACACGAAAGGATAAATCTTACAATTGTCGCCTATGCGTGCCTTGGGAGAAATCTCCGCTCTTGGACTTATATCGTTTGCCATATTCTGTTTTCCTTTTTTATTGTTTCTACTTCTTCATTCCAC
>JALEWR010000217.1 GCA_022783515.1 Prevotella sp. | reverse complement strand
TAACCATCTCCGCCACCTACTATCGTTCGCCACTTCTTTTCAAGGTTAACCCTTATTCACCACACATTCTATCACATGTGTGCAATCTGCAATTTCAAAAACAGTAATAACCCACAAAAAGACATACATAATCAATCTGATAAATCACTATAAAACAACAACTTAACACCAACAATCAGAATAAATCTTATATTTTGCACAAAAATAAATAGATACATACTATTTTGGCCTTTTATAGTTAATAAACGCAAAAATTAATCATTTTTTCAGTCATAAGAGATGGATACGACTTAACTTTGCAAGCCGAAACAACATTATTTACTCGTTATGAGACAATTAAAATCGTATTTTTTAGCATGCACTTTATCGGCAAGTGCAACATCAGTTTTTGCCGGTGGACTTCTCACCAACACCAACCAAAGTATTGCTTTTAATCGTAACTTCGCCCGCGAAGCCACCACTAATATTGATGGTGTTTACAGCAATCCTGCCGGTGCAGCTTTCTTAAAAGAGGGTTTTCATCTCTCGCTCAACTTTCAGAATATTTATCAAAAACGTATTATCAATAGCGGAATGACGGTACCTGCCCTCGCTCCCTTAAAGATGGAGAACCCCATGGCACTCGGCGGCGGCACTCCCGAAGGCTATAAAGAATTTGTGGGTAAGGCTGCTGTTCCTATCCTTCCCTCTTTCCAAGCAGCTTACAACCGCGACAAATGGAGTTTCCAGGTGGGTTTTGGCATCGTAGGTGGTGGCGGTAAGGCGAGTTTCGATACAGGCTTAGGTTCTTTTGAACGCCCTATCTCACTCATCCCTGCCCTCTTGACAGCCAATGGTGTCCCTGCCACAGGCTATTCTGTCAGCAGCAGTATGATTGGACAGCAATATATATTTGGCCTTCAACTCGGTGCCGGCTATAAAATCAACAAGAATATGGCCGTATATGGTGGTGCAAGATTTAACTATGTAAGCAACAAATATCAAGGCAACATCAGCAATATTTCTGCAGTGATGGGCGGAAATTCAGTCAATCTCTACGATTTTGCATCGCAAAAGGTACAAGAGTACACACAAATAGCGGCACAAGCAAAAGCTGCTGCAGAACAAGCCACAGCCGCTGCCAACGCCACTACCAACCCTGCAGAAAAGCAAAAATATCAAACCATGGCACAACAATATGCCGCAGGTGCTGAAAAAGCCACTGCAGGTGCTGCAACCATGACACTTTTACAAGGTGCGACTAAGGACAAGCAGTTGGACGTAACACAAACAGGTTGGGGTATAACACCTATCATCGGCTTCCACTATAAGCAAGGCAAATGGGATATTGGTACTCGTTTTGAGTTTAACACTCACCTCAACATCCAAAACAACACAAAGATAGACAACACCAAGCAATTCCCTCCTGGTGTCAACACCCCTAGCGACATTCCTGCTCTTTGGACAGTGGGTGCCCAATACGCTATCCTTCCAACCTTGCGTGCTATGGTGGGCTATCACCACTTCTTCGACAAGAGTGCAAAGATGGCGAACGACAAGCAAAAGTTGTTGAAGAGCAATACCCAGGAATTCCTTGCAGGTATGGAATGGGATATCACCGATAAAATAACCATCAGTGCCGGCGGACAAAGCACACGCTATGGTTTGGGCAATGGAAGTTATCTCACCGACTTGAGTTTTGTTACCAGCAGCTACTCATTAGGCTTTGGTGCCGAGGTACGCGTAGCCAAGAACATGAAGCTCAATGTGGCTTATTTCTTCACCAACTACGAGAATTTCAAGAAAGAATACACCACCACTTACGCCGTTGGCGACAAGGCGAAGTTTGAAGCTAACAACGTTGACAACTTCACACGCACCAACAAAGCATTGGGCGTGGGATTGAATATCGAGTTCTGATTCAATTCATTCTATACAGATTTATATACAAAAGCTTTTAAACAATTAAAAGCAAGTAGAGCCATCCTAAGTTTTATATAGGATGGCTCTACTTTTTTTATTGATACTTATTTTTAAATCATTAGTGTCCCGTTAAAATGGGACACTAATGATTAGCACTAATAGAGTCTGTAGCAAGTTTAAATAATTCAAGCCACAAACAAGTATAGTCTTCATCATTTATTGTAAAGTTTGCATGTTGTGAATGGTTGTGTGTTGTTGCTAAAATATGTCGAACTCGCGTATATGCAAAGAGGCGGACGGCCTATATGGGCGTCCACCTCTTCTTTTTGATGCTATTAAACGTTCTTTTCTCGTTCCTCCAAAAGTGCGTTTTCGCCATGGCATAGCCCAAGCAAGCTTGGTTCTGCCCATTTGGCTTCATTTAAACGTTCTTTTCTCGTTCCTCTAAAAGTGCGTTTTTCGCCATGGCATAACTCAAGCAAGCTTGGTTCTGCTCATTTGGCTTACCAAAAACGTTCTTTTCTCGTTCCTCCAAAAGTGCGTTTTTCGCCATGGCATAACTCAAGCAAGCTTGGTTCTGCCCATTTGGCTTACCAAAAACGTTCTCACTTAGAAAACTCTTTGAGCAACTTGCCGGCTGTATCGGAGAGCAAGGTAACGGCACCGGCAAGGATTACCGTATCCTTAATGACCAAACGACCGGCACCCGACAGTAAGGGGAAACCATGCTCCCCACTGCCCAAGTCGGGAACCCAACATTCGGGCGTGGTAACAAGGAAGGAGAGCGTGCCTATGGTCATAATGATACATAACACTTCTCCAAAGATGCCGATTTTGGGGCTAAACATACCCAAGAATACCAAGACCCCGATGGTCATAATAAGGCAACCCAAACCATAAGAGAAAACATAGGTCCGGTTGCTCTCATGCCATTGGCGATTCTTCAATACCAATTCGCCTTCTTTGTTCTTATACTCTTTATATTCGGGAGCTTCTTTAGCATAGAAGAAACTCATAAACGGACTGTTTGCCACGAAAGGTACAATACCGTCGGCTTCATAATACTTAAATTTCAAACCGCCAATCCACACAAAGACAATGAGGATTGCGATACGAATGAGGTTCAAGCCAAGACCTCTCAAATTGGCAGCAAATGCCAATAATGAAATGATGTTTTGTCTCATAATTCTTACGTTGTTATTAATAATAATCTACTATGTCTGTTCGTCATAAGCCGCTTACCGGTTGATTAGTTGAGAATTTATGCAGGCTCACTTTCTTGTCCGCTTGCCAATTAAAAAAATCTAAAACTCACCAATTTCAAAGCTTACTGAACATAAATGGCAGATAACGATGATGCTATCCGCCATTTTATATTGATGAAATGCGTATCCAAGACGCTATTCCTATTCTTCTTTAATCTCTATCCAAGCTATCGTTGAAATCTCTTGGTTCACGTTCAGCTGTTGGGTCAAAGCCGTCTTGGTTGAAACCATTACGATTGTCAAAACGACGACCTTCATTGCCCTCGCGACGTTCGCCACGCTCAGGACGTGGGCGACGCTCGCCTCTTTCGGGGCGTGGACGGCGTTCGCGTTCAACATATCCCTCGGGCTTTTCCATCAAAACGCGACGAGAAAGCTTGTACTTGCCTGTCTTAGGATCAATTTCGAGCAACTTCACCTGCAGTTTGTCGCCTTCCTTGATACCTGCCTCTTCAACCGTTTCAAGACGTTTCCAGTCGATTTCAGAAATGTGGAGCAAGCCGTCTTTGCCGGGCATAATCTCTACGAAGCAGCCGTAAGGCATCACCGAACGAACCACACCGTCGTACACTTCACCAATTTCGGGAATAGCCACGATAGCCTTGATTTTTGCAAGAGCAGCGTCGATGCTTTCCTTGTTGGGAGCACTCACTTGAACTTTACCCTTACCGTCTACCTCATCGATGGTGATGGTTGCACCGGTATCTTCTTGCATCTGCTGGATAATCTTACCACCAGGGCCGATAACCGCACCGATAAATTCCTTGGGAATTTCTATCTGTACGATGCGAGGCACTTGAGGTTTCATCTCCTCGCGAGGTTCGCTCATGGTCTCGGTCATCTTACCTAAGATATGTTCGCGTCCGGCCTTGGCTTGCATCAATGCTTTTTCCAAAATTTCGAAGCTCAAACCGTCACACTTGATATCCATCTGTGTAGCCGTCAAACCATCCTTTGTACCGGTGGTCTTAAAGTCCATATCACCCAAGTGGTCTTCATCACCGAGAATATCACTCAAAACGGCATATTTCTCTTCGCCCGGATTCTTAATCAATCCCATGGCAATACCGCTCACAGGTTTCTTCATAGGTACACCGGCATCCATCAACGCCAAGGTTCCGGCACATACAGTGGCCATAGAAGAAGAGCCGTTACTCTCCAAAATCTGACTAACCAAACGCACAGTGTAAGGGAAATCTGTGGGGATTTGACCCTTCAAACCACGCCATGCCAAGTGTCCGTGACCAATTTCGCGGCGACCTACGCCACGTTGGGCACGAGCCTCACCTGTAGAGAATGGAGGGAAGTTGTAGTGAAGGAGGAAACGTTGGTAGCTCTTATCCAATACATCGTCTACCATCTTTTCGTCGAGCTTGGTACCGAGTGTACAGGTTGAAAGGCTCTGCGTTTCACCACGAGTGAAGATTGAGCTTCCGTGAGGCATGGGCAGAGCGTCTACCTCGCACCAGATGGGGCGAATCTCGTCGGTCTGACGACCGTCCAAACGCTTGCCTTCATCCAAGATACAACGACGCATAGCATCCTTCAACACATCATCGTAGTAGCGAGCAGCCATAGCGTGCTTTTCAGCCAACTCATCAGCGGTCAACTCGGTGTGGGCTGCATCATACTTCTCGAGGAAGTCGGCACACAACTTGTCGAATGCTTCGTGACGTTCTTGCTTGGGCAATGCTTGCTTGGTAACATTGTAAACGGGTTGATACAACTCGCTGTGCATTTGTTGACGAAGTTCTTCGTCGTTCACTTCGTGGTCGTACTCACGTTTCACGTCCTTACCCAATTCTTTATTCAATTCTTCCTGAACCAAACACATGGGGATGATAGCCTGATGAGCCACCTTCAAAGCTTCAATCAAATCTTGCTCGGTAACTTCATCCATTTCGCCTTCCACCATCATGATGTTGTCTTTTGTTGCACCCACCATAATGTCCATGTCGGCATTCTTCATCTGTTCGAATGTGGGATTCACCACAAATTCGCCATTAACGCGAGCTACGCGTACTTCGCTGATATAGTGTTCAAAGGGAATATCTGTGCATGCCATCGCTGCAGAAGCAGCCAAACCGGCCAAAGCATCGGGTTGGTCGACACCATCCGCTGAAAGCAACATCACAGTAACAAACACTTCAGCGTGGTAGTTGGATGGGAAAAGCGGACGTAGAGCACGGTCTACGAGTCGAGAAGTCAATATTTCATTATCACTTGCCTTGCCTTCGCGTTTTGTAAAGCCGCCGGGGAAGCGACCTGCAGCCGAATACTGCTCTCTATAATCCACCTGCAAAGGCATAAAATCTGTTCCGGGAACTGCATCTTTTGCGGCACAAACTGTGGCTAAAAGCACGGTGTTGCCCATACGAACAACTGCTGAACCGTCAGCTTGTTTTGCCAATTTTCCTGTTTCGATGCTAATGGTTCTTCCATCAGCCAACGAAATTGTTTTCGTAATTACGGTCATCTAAAAACTTATTGTTTATCTTAACATCTATATAATATGCACAAAGTTAGACATTTAAAAGGGAACGAGCGAATAAAATGCTTGTTATTTTACACTAAGAGAGTCATATTGTCATTATAATAACACCGGTTCGGTATAAACCCGGCTAACAGTTGACAAGTGAACAAAGAGATGGGCTTTTCTTATTCTGATTTTCCAAAGAAAAGGTATGAATACAAACCGTTCAATCTGTCAGCTCAAACTGACAAACATTTCACTTCAACAGCCGGTCTTTTGCCGGTCAATATCAATGGGATGAGGAGGTGATTAAGGCTGAATTGCTTTCTAATCAAGGCTGAACTGTAACACAAAAAAGGCTGAACTGCCTTGCAATTCAGCCTTTTTTGTCGGACTTAATCATCCATATCGATAGGTTTACAATGAGCCTTGTCCGGGTTTTCCGCTACCCATTCCTTCCCTGGACGGCATACGCATCAATGGCACTCGCATCCACATTTCAACCGTTTCCAATGACTTTTCATCCACCTTAAACTTCAAAAGCAAGACCTTTCCACCCTCAGTAAACTCATAAGTAATAATGTTTTGCTTACCTTGCAACGTGTTATCAAAGGCAAAATAATCAAACTCTTCGGCATAGGTACTGTCCGACTTCTCGACATACTTGCCTGTGGCTGTTACCTGAGCAGGACCGTTGTCGCTTGTCCTCATATTATAAAAGCGACGATCGGTGGTCAGAATTTTAAAAATAGGCATCATTTTCACCGATTGAGTAGCCCTGTTGAAAGAGCCGCACAATTGCCATATACCATTTAATGCGGGTTTCTTTGCTTCTGTCTGGGCGGTGGCGGTGACGATGGCGGTTAAAACCAGGAATCCAAGGGTTAAAAGTTTCTTTTTCATTGTTTTGTTGTTTATGTTATAATAATTGTAGTTAGCAACTTAGTTGGCGGTTTTCAGATGTGGGCAAAGATAACGATTATATTCAATTTTGTCTTCTTTTAAATAATATTTTTCCATACCTTTGCTGTATGATGATAAAAAACATTATGATGATTGCCGTGGGCGGAGCCGTGGGAAGCGTTCTGCGGTACATCATTTCCAAATGGCTGAACGAGCAAGGGCCTGGTGATTTTCCATGGGGTACATTCGTTGTCAACGTCGTGGGCTGTCTCATCATTGGCCTGGTCTATGCCATAGAGGAGAAAACGGGCGGCATGGAGCCGCAACTCAAATTGTTTCTCACCGTGGGTTTGTGTGGCGGTTTCACCACCTTCTCTACCTTTTGCAACGAGAGTTTTCTGCTTTTGCGGCACGACCAGCTGTTTCTTGCAGCCCTCTACGCTGCCGCCAGCCTTTTTGCGGGTATTCTCGCTGTGTATATAGGGATGAGATTAGCGGGATAAGAGGCGTGAGGTGCTTACTTGGATGTTATCCCCTACCCGGGTTTTTACCATCCGCCCTCCCATAGCCCGACATGCCAGTCTACCCCCCAAAAGGCATACCGACCCTCAAAACAGGTATTTTTCCACTCCCAATAACAAAAAAAGAGTTGACAAAATGAGACCTGTCATAGGCCGTATCTTGTCAACTCTTTTTACAACTTCTTTATACCAGAAGAGCCTTGTTACTTCTTCTTTTTGCTATTTTTCTTGGCTTCCTTTTGGCTTTTCTTTTCTTGCTTTTCCCAATACTTCTTGCCTTGTTCTTTCAACTTAGCTGTAAAGTCGAGAGCAGCCTGCCATGTCTTCGCCTCATCTTCAGGAGAAGCGTAAGCATGTCTGTAACCTTGCTGCTTATTCCAGTTGCCACGAGTGAAGTCGGGAACCTCAACCGGCATATTACCGTTATCCATTGAGATGGCTCCCAGCTCTGCCAAGCAGCACCATTCAGCCAAGTCGTAAACGTCGATATCCAAAGGCAAGCCGTTCTGGAGACAATAAACGAGGCGGGCATCCATGATAAAGTCCATACCACCGTGTCCACCAACTTCCTTAGCCTGCTTGCCATACTTAGTAATAATAGGGTGAGTGTACTTCTTAACCAAAGCGTCCATATCAGCCTTAGACAAATATTCGTGTCCTGAAAGGTTATCAGCCGATGGTGTAACACCTGCATCCTTCATATCCTTTGATGAAACGGCATAGCCTTCGGTGGGATACTTGTTGGCAAAACCGGTGGTTCCGGTGAGCTGATACATACGGTTGTAGGGTTGGGGAGTCATCACATTGTGGTGAATTTCCATTACCTTACCCTTTTCTGTGCTGATAAGTGTAGTGGTGTGGTCGCCGTTCTTGAAGTCGTTGCATACCTGTCCGGTAACTTTTTCTACTTCTTTCTTACCATTGAAACTCTTGGTATCCATTGCGATAAGTGTCTTCATGCGGTCGCCGCGGTGAATATCAAGCACCTGTGCGATTGGACCTAAGCCGTGTGTGGCATATACATCACCACGGAAATTCTTGTTATATTCCAAACGCCAGCCCATCTTGTCGTTGCCATCCTGTTTCCAATAAGCACCCCAGAATTGAGAAAGCTCATGACGATAAGCACCTTGTGTGTAAATCACTTCACCGAAAAGACCCTTTTGAGCCATCTCGAGAGAGTTGAGTTCAAAGAAGTCGTAGCAGCAGTTTTCGAGCATAAAGCAGTGAAGACGTTTGCTTTCACTGAGGTTAATCAAGCTCCAAATCTCACGCATATTCATCGCTGCAGGCACTTCGATTGCTGTGTGCTTACCGTTTTCCATTGCCTCTTTAGCCACGAGGAAGTGGTGATGCCAGTCGGTAGCAATATAAACGAGGTCGATGTCCTTGCGTTTGCAAAGTTCTTTGTAACCATTCTCTCCGTAATAGATGTCAGCCGGGGGCATGTCGGCAGCTTTAAGATACTTCTGTGCCTTCTCTGCACGGCTCTTTTCATAATCACAAAGTGCCATCACCTGTATGCCGGGGATATGCACCCAACGCTCCACAGCACCAGGACCACGCATACCCAAGCCCACAAATGCCACACGCACAACGGGCAACTTGGGAGTAACGAGATTAAGAGCAGTTTCTTGTCCTGCCGGTTTTTGAGGTACTTCAGTGATGATTTTACCCTTTTCGATGGTGTATTTCCAATCAAATTGTGCCGAAACAAATGTCGGCATACATGCCAATAACAGAATAGCAAGGGTCAAATGGATTTGCTTAAGTTTCATGTTGAATAAAATAATTAAATGTACTATAATTGTTACTATAGGTAGCAAAATTAGAAATAAAAAACTATACAACAAAAAAACCACAGCACTTTTTCAGTACTGTGGCATATAACTCCATACGAATATGTTATGAAATTTTACTTTTGGAAGCTTCACAGCTTCGATTGTTTTAATAAATGATTTTATAGAGAAAGCATAGAAAAATTCTATTCAAAGATGTTTTCGGGCAAAGCCTGGAGCGAAGCGTTCTTCATGGTGTCGATAACAGCTGAATCTTTCAGTGCCACTGACACACCTTTCTCCACTTTTTCGTATCCACCGGTTGCAACATTGAAATCGTCAGCATTGTTTTCAAACGATTCTTGTGCCGCATTACCCAATGTAAGGAACATCGCCACCACGGCTGCTGCCTTAAAGAGAGGCATCAAACGACGTGTGAGGGTGATTTTCTTTGCCTTTACCTGCAATGGTTCTTCGTCTTCGACCAATGATAAAATACGCTCATCAAAGTCGGCTCCCAATGCCTTAACCGCCATCTCTCCCTGTGCGTATGCAAACAGGTCGCGATATTTCAGCAAGTCGGCAGGAATGTCTTTCTGGCTGAAGAAGGTGCGAAGGATATTCTCCTCTTCGAGAGAAGTCTCGCCTTCCCAGTAGCGTTCCAACAACTGATTGATGTACTTATAATCCATGTTGATCTATTTCGTTGAACTTTTGTTTAATTGCTTGCCTTGCTCTGAAGATGCTCACCTTTACTTGTTCTTCGGTGATTTGCAGTATTTCGGCAATTTCTCTATAGGTTTTCCCTTCAAAATCGCGTAGCTGTATACAACTTCTTTGCTTCTCGGGCAACGAGTCGATGATGTTTCTCACGAGGTTGATCCTGTCGGTCTGTAATATATCCTCGTAGGGATTGGATGCCCAATCGGCTCTTTCTGCCATTCCATCGTCCAGACTTTCATTCTGATTGCCTTGCTTTCGGACATTGTCGAGCGAGAGATTGCGACATATGGTGAGGCTGAAGGCTTCGATGGACTCGATTTCCTGCCACCTCTCCCGATTGTTCCAAACCTTTATCAGTGTGTCTTGCACAATGTCTTCGGCATCCGCCGGGTTGAGCGTAATGCGTAAAGCAAGTCGATACAACTTGTCTTTAAGCGGTAGAACATCGTGTCGAAAACTGATATTATTCATCGTTTCTCTAATTAAATGACGTTTGGGAAAGAAAGAAGTTACAGAGATTAACTTTTATTAAGAATAAAGGGAGATTTGTGAAATGATGAGTTGAGGAGTCAACAAGCCGACGAGTTGACGAGGAAGTCTGAATGAACAAGCCGGCGAGGGAACAAGTGAATGGAGGAAATCGGGTTGACAAGTAAACAAGTAGATTTGCTTTTTCATTCGTTCTCAAAAATAAAAGACGAATAAAACATCCATCAACAACAAAATTGTTCGCCTGAAGTTTCTTGACAAGAGCAATCTCCTTGCCAACTTCCTAAATTGTTTACTTGCCAACCGGGCCTCCCTCTCGGGTTGTCACTTACCCGCCTTACTCCAAATAGGTGTAGCCATATAGCCCCGAACGATAGTTGGATAAGAATTCTTTTCCTTCTTCCAAAGAAATCTTTCCTTGCTTAACACTCTTGGCAACCCATATCTCTAACTGGCGAACCAATTTCTTGGGGTTGTACTGAACATAATCCAACACTTCCTCAACGGTTTCTCCGTCGATAATCTGATCAATGTGATACTTACCGTCTTTCACTGAGATATGCACGGCATTGGTATCGCCAAAGAGGTTGTGCATATCGCCCAAAATCTCTTGATAAGCTCCGACAAGGAAGATACCTAAATAATAAGGTTCGTTCTTCCTTAATGTATGTATGGGCAATACATGACCGATACTTCTGTTAGTTACGAAGTTGGCAATCTTTCCGTCACTGTCGCAAGTAATGTCTTGCAATGTGGCATTGCGAGTAGGACGTTCGTCCAAACGCTGAATAGGCACAATGGGGAAGAGCTGATCAATGGCCCAACTGTCGGGTAACGACTGGAAGAGCGAGAAGTTACAGAAATACTTGTCGGCCAAAAGTTTATCTAAGTTACGCAGTTCTTCAGGAACATGCTTTAAGTTCTTGGTCAAACTGTTCACCTCTCTACATACACTCCAATACATACTTTCGATTTCTGCTCTTGTGCGAAGATCCACCAAGCCGTGAGCAAACAACTCCAAGGCCTCTTCACGGATATGTTCGGCATCGTGCCAATCTTCCAACATAGAACGTGGATTGAGGTTGTCCCATATTTCATAGAGGTCTTTCACCAACTTATGGTCTTTCTCCGAAGGCTCAAAATCTTCACGCATCTCGGGCAGAGAAGCTGTTTCCAACACATCAATCACCAACACACTATGATGAGCTGTGAGCGACCGGCCACTCTCGGTGATGATATTGGGATGCTTGATTCCTACCTTATTTGCAGCCTCGACAAAGGTATAGATACAGTCGTTAACATACTCCTGAATGGAATAGTTGACCGAACTCTCACTACTGGGCGAACGTGTGCCATCGTAATCCACACCCAGACCGCCACCACAGTCAACAAACTCCACATCATATCCCATCTGATGCAATTGGATATAGAATTGAGAGGCTTCACGCAAAGCTGTCTGTATGCGACGTATCTTAGTGATTTGCGAGCCGATATGGAAGTGGATGAGCTTGAGACAATCGTTCAATCCCTTTTGGTCGAGAATGTTCAAGGCTTCCAAGAGTTCCGAGCTGGTGAGTCCAAACTTGCTATGGTCGCCGCCACTTTCTTCCCATTTGCCCGATCCGGAAGAAGCCAATTTGATGCGAATACCGAGGTTAGGTTTCACATTGAGTTTCTTCGCTGCCTTCGCAATGAGTTCCAACTCGTTGAGTTTTTCTACAACGATGAAGATGCGTTTGCCCATTTTCTGTGCCAAAAGAGCCAGTTCGATATAACTCTGGTCTTTATATCCGTTACAGATAATGAGCGAATCGCTTTGACATTGCACAGCGATAACGGCATGAAGTTCGGGTTTTGACCCTGCCTCCAAGCCCAAATTAAACTTTCTGCCATGCGAGATGATTTCGTCTACAACAGGCTGCATCTGGTTCACCTTAATGGGAAAGATAACAAAGCTCTCGCCTTGGTAGTCGTATTCCTTTTTAGCTTGCTGGAAGCAACTGGCTGTTTTCTCGATTCTATTGTCAAGAATATCGGGAAAACGCAGCAACACCGGTGAGGCGACATCACGCAAAGCCAATTCGTCCATCACGTCGCGAAGGTCTATTGCGGTATTGTCTTTGCAAGGCGACACACAGACATTGCCTTCTGCATTGACGCTAAAATAAGATGTACCCCATCCGTTAATGTTGTAGAGTTCTTTCGAATCTTCAATCGTCCATTTCTTCATTTTATGAGTTTCTGAGTTTATAAGTTTCTGAGTTTACAAGTGGCGGGTTGTCATCATCAAATGATGGTTGAATGAGTTGGCACACCGCCGCGACCGACACTTTAATTTTCTCGTAGTTGTCCATCAGACTTACGTCGAGCGTATGCTTGGCCTTACTGTAAAAAGGCTCACGTTTTTCCAGCTCTTCTCCGATAAACCGCTCCACCTCTTCGGGTGTTTTGTTGAGTAAGAGGGGGCGTACCGTCTTCCCCATCTTGAGGTGTTTGTGCAAGACCTCGGGTCGAGCCTTGAGATAAACGGTTTCGCCTTGCCCGTTAAGATAATCCATGTTATCGAAAAAGCAGGGCGTTCCGCCACCGCAACTGATGACTACATTCTCAAATTCTGCCACCTCGTGCAGCATGTTATGTTCAATCTTTCGGAACCCTTCTTCACCTTTCTCGGCAAAAATCTCTGCCACAGTCTTGTGCATTCGGGTCTCAATATACCAGTCGAGGTCGTAGAAAGGCAACTTGAGTTCATCAGCCAATGCCTTTCCTACGGTGGTTTTACCCGACCCCATGAAGCCTATAAGAATGATACGTTTCACTTGTCCAAACGTTTCTTTTCTATTTTTTCACTATCTCCATGCACTGGTCATAAGTCAGTTCGGCAGCCTGTGCATGCAGATTCTTGGGCAAACGATAGTTTTTACCGTCGTAAGCGATGTAAGGACCGTAACGTCCGTTCAGCACTTCGAGTTTCGCATCTTCTTCAAAATGCTTGATGTGGCGTTCTTTTTCTTGATTCCGCTTCTCTTCAATCAGTTCAACGGCTCGTTCCAACGACACCGCCATGGGGTCTTCACCCTTGGGCAACGACACATATTTTTTATTATGCAGCACATAAGGACCAAATTTACCGGCACCTATCACCACTTCTTTCTTCTCAAATTCGCCTACGGTTCGTGGCAGTTTAAACAGTTCGAGAGCTTCTTCCAAGGTGATGGTTTCGATGCTTTTGTTGGCCGGCATCTGTGCAAAACGTGGTTTTTCCTCATCGTCGGCTGTACCAATCTGCACCACCGGACCAAAGCGACCAATCTTCACAAACACCGGTTTGCCTGTCTTGGGGTCTGTCCCCAACTCTCGTTCGCCTGCCTTATGCTCCGAGCGAGCTTTCATCACGGCATCTACCGTGGGTTCAAAGCTCTTGTAAAAGCTTTTCATTATCTTCTCCCACTGCGTATTGCCTTCGGCTATTTGGTCAAATTCTTCTTCCACCTTCGCCGTGAAATGATAGTCCATAATATCGGGGAAGTTGTCCATCAGGAAGTCGTTCACCACAATACCTATATCTGTTGGCAGGAGTTTTCCTTTCTCGCTGCCCACCATTTCTTTCTTTACCTTGGGCGTTACCTTGATACCTTTCAAAACATCGACGGTATATAGGCGTTCTTCACCCTTTCTGTCACCCTTCTGTACATATTCTCTTTGTTGGATGGTACTGATGGTTGGGGCGTAGGTTGAGGGGCGACCGATACCCAATTCCTCCATTTTGTGTACCAAACTGGCTTCGGTATAACGTGCCGGACTCATGCTAAAGCGTTCGGTAGAGGTGATTTCCCTACGTTCCAAGGCATCGCCCTTTTTCATGACAGGCAGGTTTCCGCTATCCTCCGAGTGATTATCCTCGTCGTCGGTCGACTCGCGATATACTTTCAAAAATCCGTCGAAGACAATCACTTCACCTGTTGCCACAAACTTCTCTGTGGTTCCCGAGATATTGATGGTTACGGTGGTCTTCTCTATTTGAGCCTCTGCCATCTGCGAAGCAGCAGTGCGTTTCCAAATCAAATCATACAAACGTTTCTCTTGCGACGTTCCTTCTATCTGCATCTCACTCATATAAGTGGGACGAATAGCCTCGTGTGCCTCTTGAGCACCCTTGGCTTTGGTCTGAAAATTGCGTGGATTGCTATATTCCTCACCCCAGTTTTTCACAATCTCTTCTTTACTTGCAGCAATGCAAAGCTTGGAAAGGTTGACACTATCGGTACGCATATAGGTGATGCGTCCGTTTTCATAAAGGTGCTGAGCCACCATCATCGTTTGCGAAACGGTGAAACCCAACTTACGGGCAGCCTCCTGTTGCAAGGTAGATGTGGTAAAGGGGGGAGCGGGAGAGCGTTTGGATGGTTTCTTAGCCACTGCCTCCACCGTATATTCGGCATGCTTGCATTTATCCAAAAAAGCAAGAGCCTCATCGTGGGTATTGAAACGTTGGTTCAGCTCGGCATTCACTTCTGTTGCCGACCCGTCGGGGTTGATAATGGCAAAGATGGCATTAATGCGATAATAGGGAACACTTTGGAAAGCATGTATTTCGCGTTCACGCTCCACAATGAGCCTCACCGCCACGCTCTGCACACGTCCTGCCGAGAGTGCAGGTTTCACTTTTCTCCACAAAACGGGTGAGAGTTTGAAACCCACCAGACGGTCTAACACACGGCGTGCCTGCTGTGCGTTAACCAAATCCATATTCAAACGTCGGGGATTTTCAATCGCCTGCAAAATCGCAGGTTTGGTAATCTCGTGAAAAACAATGCGGTTAGTCTTCTCCTCATCCAAGCCCAAAACCTCGCAAAGGTGCCATGATATGGCCTCTCCTTCGCGGTCTTCATCGGACGCCAGCCACACCTTGGCTGCCGCCTTGGCTGCTTTCTTCAGTTCAGAAACCAGCCGTTTCTTTTCTTCCGGTACCTCATAGTCGGGCTGCAGAGAATCCAAGTCGATGCTTATCTCTTTCTTCTTCAAGTCGCGGATATGTCCGTAACTTGACATTACCTTATACTCTTTACCTAAAAATTTCTCTATCGTCTTAGCCTTCGCGGGGCTTTCTACAATCACTAAATTCTCTTGCATCTGCTATATGCTTGTTAAGGTGGCTTCTTTCAATGACCACCATATACATTATATCATCATTTGTGGGTTGATGCTTCATCGCTGCAGAGCTGTTTCCGCCCAAAATGCCGGTTCATTCAGTCAGGCAATCCACCATGCTCCTCATTCACTCACACTTCGTTCCATCAAACAAATCCCTCCATCCATGAAGCTCATTTATATCCCCCACCTTTCAATCAATGGGCAAAATTAGATAAAACTTTACCGCCTACCTTATTATATAGCATTATTTTTATCTTTTTTAAGAGTTAAACATCAGTCCCAAGGAATGCTCAAAGCCAAACCTCAGTGTTCCCGATAGGCATTGGGTGTGATTCCGACCAGTCGTTTAAAGAATTTATTAAAGAAACCCGGATTGGGAAAATTCAATTCATCGGCAATGCCGGCAACAGTAATATTGCCATGTTTAAGCATTACCTTCGCCTCGGTTATCAATGCCCTGTCTATCCATTCCTTTGCCGACAAGCCGCTCACCCCTTTCACAACTCTACTGAGATAACGTTCGGTAATGCAGAGTTTGTCGGCATAAAACGCAATGTTATGTTCGCTGCGGGCATACTGGTTGACAAGCGAAATGAAGCTATCGAAAAGTTCGCGTTCACGCGACTTGCTCTTTCCACCAATCACCTCGTGCCGGCGATAAGCTTCATCGTAAAGGTACAGGATGGCAGCAAAAAGACTTTTCGCCACTTCTCTATTATAATCTGCTTCTTTAACGATGGCAATGAGCGATTGAAATATCTGACTGATTTTGTCAATCGTGCTTGCATCGGCGGACAAAAAGAAATCCTGCACTTGCCCATTGAAGGTTTGTGGCAGTCGGTTTTGAAAAATTTCGGTCAGCAATTCGCTCTCCAACATAAATCCCTGAATCTCCAAATCGCCCGAACACTCAAGCGGTTGTATGATTGTTCCACCTGCCATAAACACTAAAGTAGGGGCTTCCAGAGTTCTGTCTATCAAGTTGATGACACCCCGAAGTTTTCCTTTACGCAAAAGTCCGAAGCGAGGTTCGAGAAAGCGTATCGGCGTATCTATATCCAAAGACTCGGCAAAAGCCGAATTACTCCTTTCGAGTACGGCAAATTGCGGTCGCACAATGGGAAGCTGTGGCTGTGAAGATTTTTCTGCCAACATGGCTGTCAGTTCTTCTATTGTTACCACTTTAGGTGTTCTCCGGACCATATCTTTATCGCATTATTTGTTCACAAAGATATATAATAAGCCCGATAAAAGTGACAAAAAGGACACTTTGTGTACAAATAGACCATTTCTGTAACGAAAAGGATATTGCAAGCAGATATATTTTGACTGTACCTTTGCATATGAAAAAAGAATGAGAACAACCAGAAATGAATAAAACAAAAGATGAAACGGACATTATATATAATAGCATTCGTCGTGAGTGCGGTGCAGATGGGACATGCCCAGCTCACCTTGGAGAAGTGTCAGGAAATGGCACAGCAGAATTATCCGCTTATCAAACAATACGATTTGATTGGCGAAACCACCCGATACACCGTTGACAATATTCGCAAAGAATGGTTGCCGCAGGTATCTGCCACGGCACAAACCACCTGGCAGAATGCTGTTTCGGCATTGCCCGATGCACTCACCGGCATGATGGCTACCACCGGCAACAAACCCGAGGGTATGAATAAGTTGCAGTATAGGGCAGGCGTGGACGTAAACCAGCTGGTGTGGGATGGCGGCCGACTGCATCGACAAGGCGAGATGGCACGCCTGCAAGGAAAGGTAGAGTCAGCACAAGCAGCTGTCAGCATGTACGAAATCAAGCAACGCGTCAACGAACTCTTCTTCGGCATCCTCCTTGTAGACGAGCAACTGATTATCAACACCGACCTCCAAGCTCTCTTGCAAAGCAATGAAAACAAGTTCTCAGCAATGCTTAAAAATGGCGTTGTTCTGGCGAGCGATGTGGATAAAATAAAAGCCGAACGACTCCATGCTGTGCAACAACACACCGATTTACAAGCGATGAAACGCAGCTTGCAACGCATGTTGGCTCTCTTTTGTGGAACACCGGCGATAGACGAATTGGTCAGACCGCCTCTTATCACTGCCGTGGAGGCCTCGCCCAACAACCGGCCGGAGATAAGACTAATAGAAAGTCAGTTGTTGATGACCGACATGCAAGAACAGATGCTCAAAACGCAGCTCATGCCCCGCCTCAACGCCTTTGCTCAAGGTTTCTATGGCTATCCCGGCTTCAATATGTTTGAAGACATGATGCGTAGAAATCTTTCGTTCAATGCCCTCGTCGGCCTTCGCCTTTCGTGGAATATCGGCAGTTTGTACACCTATAAAAACAATCGCAAAAAGCTCGACCTTCAACGTCAGCAGGCAGAAAACAGTAGGGAGATTTTTATCTTTAACAATCGCTTGGAACAGACCCGGAAGAGCGAACAAATCAATAGGTTAGCTCAATTACGAAAGAGCGACGACGAGATTGTCACTCTCCGAACGGCTGTAAGAAAGGCTGCCGAGGCGAAACTCGAGCATGGCATCATCGACACCAATAACCTTTTGGAAGAAATCACTCGTGAAAACAATGCCAAAACCAATCGCTCGATACATGAGATTGAACAGTTGAAAGCAATCTACGAATTAAAGAACGTAACCAATTAAGGTTTTTAAATATGTACATTACTCCCCATCAATTATGAAAAAAAGCAACATACTTCTCGCCGCTCTCACCATCATGATGGTGGCATGCGACACAAACGAAAAAGAATTTGATGCCACAGGCATCTTTGAAGCCACAGAGGTAACGGTGTCGGCAGAAGGCACCGGCAGGCTGATGGCATTCGATGTGACTGAAGGAAGCAAGGTGGAGACAGGACAACAGGTGGGATTGATAGACACCATACAGCTGCATTTGAAAGCCCGCCAGCTGGGTGCTACGCGACAAAGCATTGCCGATCAGCGTCCGGACACGCAAGCCCAGATTGCCACAACACGCCAACAATTGGCTCAAGCACAACGGGAACTGGCAAGAGCCAATGCCTTATTCAAGGACGGGGCTGGCACCCGAAAGCAGTTGGACGATGCCACGAGCTTGGTGAAAGTGCTGCAAGGACAATTGGAAGCACAGCTTTCGAGCCTTTCCAACAGCACGAAGAGCCTCAACAGTCAGATGTCGGGAGCCGAGATACAGCGTGCCCAGGTGTTAGACCAATTGCAGAAATGCCACATCACCTCGCCCATTACAGGCACAATATTGGAGAAATATGCCGAGAAAGGAGAGTTTGCCACGATAGGGAAACCGCTTTTCAAGGTGGCAGACATCGACAATATGTTCATCCGTGCTTACATCACGAGCGAGCAACTGGCTCGTATCAAGGTGGGACAGACCGTAACCGTCTTCAGCGATTATGGCAAGGACAGTCGTAAAAGCTATCAAGGCAGGGTAACATGGATTTCCTCCCGCTCGGAATTTACGCCCAAAACCATCCTCACCGACGACGAACGTGCCGACCTGGTGTATGCAGTGAAGATTGCAGTGAAGAACGATGGCTATCTGAAAATAGGCATGTATGGAGAAGTGAAGCTATGAACGCCATTGAAGTAAAATCGGTTTCCAAGAGCTATGGGGATGTGGTGGCATTGCAAGACTTCTCGTTCAGCGTTCCCAAAGGTGCCATTTATGGGCTGATAGGACCTGACGGGACAGGCAAGACGACCCTATTTCGCATCCTCACCACCTTGCTCCTGCCTGATAAGGGCAGTGCAACCGTGGACGGATTTGATGTGGTGAAGGACATGCAGACTATCCGACGTCGCGTGGGATACATGCCCGGCAAGTTCAGTCTCTATCAAGACCTCACCGTGGAAGAAAACCTCCGCTTCTTCGCAACCCTCTTCGGCACGACCATCGAAGCGGGATATGATGACATCAAGGACATCTACGGACAAATAGAAAGATTCAAGGACCGCCGTGCCGGTGCCTTGTCGGGAGGCATGAAACAGAAGTTGGCTTTGAGCTGTGCCCTCATCCATCGCCCCGAAGTGCTTTTTTTGGACGAACCGACCACCGGGGTAGATCCCGTATCACGCACCGAATTTTGGGATATGCTGCAAAAACTGAAGGAACGAAACATCACCATCCTGGCATCAACACCTTACAAGGAAGAGATAGAAAGATGCGATGAGATAATCCATTCGGCTGCGGAAGTGCCTTATCAGCCTTCATTAATGGAAAAAGAAGAAGGTTTGCGTATCTCCCATTCGTCCTCAATCAGCTCGTCCTCCCTCGTCGGTAAAGAACAAGAGGGGGCAACGCATGGCACGCCTGCCGTCGTTGTCAACGGTTTGGTCAAACGATTCGGAACATTCAATGCCGTTGACAACATCTCGTTCAGCGTTCAGCGAGGCGAGATATTTGGCTTCCTCGGTGCCAACGGAGCAGGAAAGACCACGGCGATGCGTATCCTCTCCGGACTGAGCCAGCCCACTGAAGGCACGGCAACGGTAGCAGGGTATGACGTAAGGACACAATACGAGGAAATCAAGAGGCACATCGGCTATATGAGTCAGAAGTTCTCGCTCTATGAAGACATGACGGTGAGGGAGAACATACGCCTCTTTGGAGGGATATATGGCATGGAAGCT
>JALEWR010000031.1 GCA_022783515.1 Prevotella sp. | reverse complement strand
GAACGCACTTTGATGAGTGTAAATACAGGTAAGTATATGTCTTCTGTAACAGGTTCCATGAGTGATGATGCCAATGCTCGCAAGGCCTTGATCAAAGCCATTGACCCCTTCTTGTATCCCGGTTTGTTTGAGATTGTCCTGAATCATGCAGGTGCAGCCCAGAACGTACACCCCGGCGGACATGGCAATGGTGCTACCGCACAAGGTTCTTTGGCCAACTGGCGTAGAGGAAGGCCTCAGGATGAACATCACCTAAGCTGGGCTACCGGCAGATATGCCACCGATTATATCGATGAATTCTCTACTTTCTACTTTAAGAAAGCTACCGAAGTTCATGTGAAGCATAATGCCAACACCCAATGGGTAACCTTCAACTATCCTTTCGCTGTGTCTCTTCGCGAAGCAACAGCCGGTCGTGATGCCGCAGAAGGTATTTGGCTTGTAAGCGAACGTAATTACAGCAAAACGGGTAGTGATGCCATGTTGCGTCCCGATCACGTTAAAGTGTCGCCCATCGTCGGTGTACAGCATATTGCAGCCAACACTCCTGTTATCTTGGAGTACAGTTCAGCAAAGGCAACCGACGACAACCTCTTTAAATTGGATATTAAATATGGTGCCGATGCCAATGGCCTGAGCCTTACCAACCAAACCACTGCTAACAATGTATGGCAAGGCAACACTGCTCCCGTTGTATTGGCCAACAGCGAGTGGGTAATGGTTAACACAGCCACATTCAAGGGATTCCGTAAGGCTGCTACCAACCTCTTGATGCCTGCCAATAAGGTGTTTATCTCTGGCAACAGCTTGCCCGCAGCAGCCAAGAGTCTGGTGTTTGTTTGGGACTTGGAAGATAATGCCACAACAGGTATCCACCAAGTGGAGAATAATGGCACCGAGAAGGAAGTAATCTATTATGACCTCTCCGGTCGTCGCGTAAGCAACCCCACTAAGGGCGTTTATGTAACATCTGAAGGTAAGAAAGTGGTACTTCAATAATCTATAGAATAAGAATTTCCCCTTCTCAATGGGTCTCAACGGCAGGTTGGGAATGGGGAAATTTTATATAATACAAAAACGACAAAGAGAAAAAGTATGAAAAAAGAATATATAATGCCTGCCGTTTCGGTAATGTACATGGGTGCGGAAGCGGCGGTGATGTTTACCCCATCTATTCCTGCTGATAATTCAGGTGGAGAAGTTACTAACCCCGACGATATATCAAGTAAGCAAGGTTTTTACGATTTTAGCATGGATGATGATTTTGAAGAATAATCGTCTGTGAAGAAAAGCAATTAAATAGTAATGAATGCGGGCAAGTTTCAACAACTTGCCCGCATTTGTATTTATGGGGATATAAAGGCAATGAGACTGACAAGACTGATAAGATCAATAAGGCTTAGGACGCAGTGTTGAACCGTTAGAAAGGGTGGGGCTTATTGGTCAATTTCTACAAAATTCCGTTGGTTGTGATGAGGCCGAGCTTTGCAACTGATTATTCCGCATCACCCTGTTTCCTTATGCAGGTTTGTAGAATCTGTCATGCAGATCGGGTGTTTTGTTGCAGGATGCAAGGAGGGACTCTTGAGTGTAAATATTGTCGTATTTCCTCTCCCCAAATAAGCAATCTGTGGCAAAAATATATGAAGTGAAAAAAGATGGGGATAAATTTGGAAGTTTCGATTTTATTCTGTAAATTCGTGGCAAACAGATGCGATGATGGAAAGGATGACAATAGAACGGTTTTTGAACTATATGCAGTATGAGCGTAACCGCTCGTTGCAGACCATCAAGAGTTATAGCGAAGACCTTCATTCTTTTCAATCCTATTTTCAAGCGGTGGATGCCGAATTGATATGGGAGAGCATAGATGCCGACATCATTCGCAACTGGATGGAAGAGATGATGGACAAAGGCAATCGGGCAACCTCGATTAATCGTCGCCTTAGTGCATTACGGTCGTTCTATAAGTACGCACTCGCAAGAGGGCAGATATCGGTAGATCCCACGCGGGCGATAAGAGGGCCAAAAGCCGAGAAAGTGCTTCCGCAATTCGTTCGTGAAAGAGAAATGGATAAATTGTTGGATGATATAGGTTGTGGAAACGACTTAAAAAGTGTGCGTGAATATGCCATTGTTGTGCTGTTCTATTCCACCGGTATTCGCCTTTCCGAACTCATCGGGCTAAACGATATGGATATCGACTATATTAATAAGGTATTAAAAGTGACCGGAAAAGGGAATAAACAGCGAGTCATCCCCTTTGGTAAAGAATTAGAAGAAGTGTTGCAAACCTATATTCGTCTGCGAGACGAACAAGCGGCGATAAGAAGTAATGCTCTTTTCGTAACCGATAAGGGAGAACGCATGACGCCACAACAAGTGAGAAACGGAGTGAGGAAGCAGCTCAGCCAAGTGTCGACACTTAAAAAACGCAGTCCGCACGTCTTGAGACATAGTTTTGCTACCGCCATGCTGAATCATGGAGCAGGTCTGGAAAGTGTGAAGAAACTCTTGGGACATGAAAGTCTTTCAACTACCGAGATATATACACATACCACTTTCGAGCAGCTCAAGAAAGTATATGAAGATGCCCACCCCCGGGCTTAACCTTTAAAACATTAATAGGAGGAACATTATGGAAATTAAGATTCAATCAGTACATTTCGATGCAGCTGAACAATTACAAGCATTTGTAGAGAAAAAAGTGGCGAAGTTGGAAAAGTCGTGCGAAGATATTACCTCAGTAGAAGTTCAACTTAAGCTGGTGAAGCCGGCAACAGCCCTCAATAAAGAAGCGGCATTGACAGTCTTTGTGCCGGGAACACGGCTTTTCGTAGAGAAAACTTGCGACACCTTTGAGGAAAGTGTAGACCTCTGTGTAGATGCAATGCGTACTCAACTCAAGAAGTTCAAAGAAAAACAACGAGAATTTTAAAAAAAAAGAGGAAAAGTTTTGGTGATTAAAAAATAATGCCTATCTTTGCAACCGTTTTAGAAAGGGTATCAAATCAAAGCCTTTTGGTTGCAAAGATTTGCCTCTTTAGCTCAGTTGGCCAGAGCACGTGATTTGTAATCTCGGGGTCGTTGGTTCGAATCCGACAAGAGGCTCAACAAGAGAAGGAAGTTTTGAGATCGTCTAATACAAAGGGTGGTTACCAGAGTGGCCAAATGGGGCAGACTGTAAATCTGCTGTCTTTCGACTTCGGTGGTTCGAATCCATCACCACCCACTCAGTAGAAGTTTTTACAAGGCTTCATTATC
>JALEWR010000208.1 GCA_022783515.1 Prevotella sp. | reverse complement strand
TATCAATGAGAATAATACCATACCTGTTATTGTGGTGAATGCTGCCAACGAAGTGCAGAGCTTTCGCAATGTAAAGTTAGAGGGAACTACTTATAAGGATAGCATGAATTATGCTCTTTCTTTGGCAAAAGAGTTTCGTACAGAGAACAATTTTATACGTATAGATTTGTCTACAGCAGGCGATAAGGATTATATAGATGTGTGTTATGACGAGTCACTGATGTTGAAGCGCCTGGCTAGTTATCCTTATATACAATTAGGTGTGGGCCTAATTTTTGTCGTTATTGCTGTGTTTGCTTTATTAGCGTTCAAACGGGCAGAGCAAAATAGCGTTTGGGTGGGGCTCTCAAAAGAAACGGCACACCAGCTCGGTACACCTATTTCGAGTCTTTTGGGGTGGATAGAAGTGTTGAAAGAAAGTTATCCCTCTGATGCCTTACTACCTGAGATGGAGAAAGATGTAGATCGCTTGCAGATGATTGCCGCTCGTTTTTCTAAGATCGGGTCGTTGCCAGAGCCTGTGCCTACCGATTTATTGGAAATTGCGAGACATGTGGTGGAATATATGGATAAGCGAACATCCAAGTCGTTGGAGTTTTTTACAGATTTCCCTGGGAATCCTGTTGTTCTCAATCTCAATGCATCGCTCTTTGAATGGGTGATAGAAAACTTGTGTAAGAATGCTGTTGATGCAATGGGCGGTCAGAAAGGAACAATCCTTGTACGCATACAAGATGCTGCAGCTAAAGTAGTTATAGAAGTGACCGATACCGGTAAAGGTATAAAAAAGAAAGATGTGAAGAATATTTTTCGACCTGGTTTTACGACAAAAGAAAGAGGCTGGGGGCTGGGCTTATCTTTGGCACGCCGCATAGTGGAAGACTATCACCATGGTAGGATTTGGGTAAAGAAAACAGAAATAGGACAAGGTACTACCTTCAGAATCGAGTTAAAGCGATAGTTGGGCCTGATGAAGTGCCGCTCGAGTTTTGCCTGTGTTGATTTTTTAGAAGTCTGCGATATATCTTTTTTATAATATATGGCTATATATCAGAAAATATTCGTAACTTTGCACACCAAATGCGTGATATAGAAGACTTTAAAATTGATCTCAAATCGCTGAATGAGGATAAAACCGTTAAAACATTTAGTTTGAGTGATGATTTTTTTGAAGCACTTGATGCTTCTGAAGTGCGGAAAGGCGATTTAAAGGTTGACTTAACCATTCATCGGGCAAGCAATTTTTTTGAATTTCATTTTCACACTCAAGGTGTTGTATATGTACCCTGCGACCTTTGCTTAGATGATGTTGAACTGGATATTGACAGTGAAGATACATTGATTGTAAAGTTGGGCGACGCATATTCAGAGGAAGACAACCATATCACAGTTGAAGAGGGAGAAGGAATCCTTGATACTTCATGGTTTGTTTATGAATTTATTGTTTTGAACATCCCTATCAAGCGTGTTCATCTACCTGGCGAGTGCAATACGACTATGATTGAAGTGTTGAATCAACACTCCGCTACCCGAAGTGGCGAAGGTGATGGAGAAGAAACAATAGATCCCCGCTGGAGTAAACTGAAAGAAATAAAAAACAATATTAAAGATTAAAACAAAATGGCACATCCTAAAAGAAGACAGTCGAAGACTCGTACACTTAAGAGAAGAACTCATGATAAGGCAGTAGCTCCTACATTGGCACTTTGCCCTAACTGTGGATCTTACTATGTATACCACACTGTATGTCCTACTTGTGGTCAGTATAGAGGTAAGGTTGCTATCGTAAAGGAAGAAATCGCTGAGTAATAATGGATAAAATCAATGCGATAATCACAGGAGTCGCTGGGTTTGTACCCGACTATGTCCTTAACAATGAAGAACTGTCGAGGATTGTAGACACGAACGACGAATGGATTACGACGCGTACCGGTATTAAAGAACGTCGCATTCTTACTGAAGAAGGTATTGGAACTTCTTATTTAGCTCGTAAGGCTGCACGTTTGCTGCTCAAGAAAACAGGAGTGGACCCGGACACGATTGATGCCGTTATTGTGGCTACAACCACTCCCGACTATGTTCATCCCTCAACAGCTTCCATCGTTTTGGGTAAGCTGGGTCTGAAGAATGCTTTTGCTTTCGATCTTTCTGCTGCTTGCAGTGGCTTTATGTATGCCTTTGATACAGCGTGCGGAATGATACAAAGTGGGCGCTACAAGAAAATAATCGTGATAGGAGCAGACAAAATGTCGTCTATTACAGATTATACCGATCGTGCAACATGTCCATTATTTGGCGACGGTGCAGGAGCGGTTCTTGTAGAAGGAACAACAGAAGAGGGACTTGGACTGATAGATTCTTTCCATCGTGCAGATGGTATTGGTCTTCCTTTCTTGCATGTCAAGGCCGGAGGTTCTGTCTGTCCCTCATCTCAGTTCACGGTAGACCACCATTTGCATTACACTTATCAGGAGGGTCGCACGGTATATCGCTATGCGGTTTCTGCTATGGGAGACGATTGTGCAACTTTGCTTGAACGCAATCAGCTTACACAAGATGATGTTGATTATGTCATCACTCATCAAGCTAATTTGCGTATCATCGAGGCAGTGGCTAAGCGTGTGGGAGTTCCTATGGAAAAAGTCTTGGTTAATATTCAGCGTTATGGTAATACTAGTGCAGCATGTATTCCACTTGTTCTTTGGGATTTTGAGAAGCAATTGAAGAAGGGCGATACTATATTCTTTACTGCCTTTGGTGCAGGCTTTGCTCATGGAGCAATCTATTATAAGTGGGCTTATGATGGCTCATCATCGGCAGAACAAGGTCAATAGTTTTTGTCTTGTGTTAAGTTAAAGTAGCTATTAATATAAAAGACGCATCCTTCCTTAAAAGATGCGTCTTTTTGTCCTTATAGAGGTAACATTTATGCATAAAGCAGGTTTTGTAAATATTGTAGGCAACCCTAATGTGGGGAAAAGCACACTGATGAATCAGTTGGTGGGCGAGCGTATCTCTATCGCAACATTCAAGGCACAGACCACGCGTCATCGTATCATGGGTATTGTTAATACTCCTGAGATGCAGATTGTATTTTCGGATACTCCTGGAGTATTGAAACCTAATTATAAGCTGCAGGAATCGATGTTGGCTTTTTCCGAGTCGGCTTTGGGCGATGCTGATATCCTGTTATATGTAACAGATGTTATTGAGAATCCAGAAAAGAACCTCGACTTTTTGGAAAAGGTGCAGAAGATGGACATTCCGGTACTCTTGTTAATCAATAAGATTGACGAAAGTAATCCCGAGACCTTGGGCGACCTTGTTGAGAAGTGGCATTCGCTCCTTCCCCAGGCTGAGATTTTGCCCATTTCTGCAAAGAATAAGTTTGGTACAGAGATGTTGCTAAAACGTATTCAAGAACTACTTCCTGATTCTCCTCCTTATTTTGATAAGGATCAATTGACCGATAAGCCCGCTCGCTTTTTTGTGTGCGAGATTATCCGTGAGAAGATTCTCTTGTATTACGACAAGGAAATTCCTTATGCAGTTGAGGTAAAGGTGGAGAGTTTCAAGGAGAGTCAGAAGAAAATCAATATCAATGCCATCATCTATGTGGAGCGTGATAGCCAAAAAGGTATCATCATCGGTCATCAAGGTGTGGCTTTGAAGAAGGTTTCGACCGAAGCCCGCAAGGCTTTGGAGCGTTTCTTCGGCAAGTCGATTTATCTGGAGATATTTGTTAAAGTAGATAAAGACTGGCGTAGTTCACAGAAAGAATTGGATAGTTTTGGGTATAATCCAGAATAACCGAGGTCAAGTAAGTATACAAATGGAAATGTTCTGTTTGCCGATGGGGCTGTTGAAGCTATTCAGAAGCTAACTCACATTTCAAATGTGCCACAGAAGCGTAACCCCGCGAGGCACTCTCTTTCCGTGTAGGAAGAGTAGGGGATTAGTTTTATGGCAAATTTAGTAGCAATCGTGGGGCGTCCTAATGTAGGTAAATCCACACTATTTAATAGGTTAACGAAGACTCGAAGTGCCATCGTAAGCGATACGGCAGGTACCACACGCGACCGCCAGTATGGAAAATGTGAATGGTCGGGTCGTGAGTTTTCTGTTGTTGATACAGGCGGATGGGTAGTTAACTCTGATGATATCTTTGAAGATGCCATTCGTCGTCAGGTATTGGTGGCAACCGAAGAAGCCGACTTGGTCTTGTTTTTGGTGGATGTCAATACCGGCGTAACTGATTTGGATGAAGATGTAGCCATGATTCTTCGTCGTTCAAAACTTCCTGTTATCCTTGTTGTGAATAAGGCGGATAACAACGAACAATATTACGAAGCTCCTGTTTTTTATTCTTTGGGATTGGGTGATCCTCATTGTATCAGTGCCGCAACAGGTGGTGGTACGGGCGATTTGTTGGATTTGGTATTGGAAAAGCTTAATCCCGACACTAGCGATGATGTGGAAGATGGCATACCTCGTTTTGCGGTTGTGGGGCGTCCCAATGCAGGAAAAAGTAGTATCATCAATGCTTTTATCGGCGAAGACCGCAATATCGTAACCGAGATTGCAGGAACCACACGCGATAGTATCTATACTCGTTATGATAAGTTTGGCTTCGATTTCTATCTTGTAGATACAGCCGGAATACGTCGTAAGAATAAGGTGTCTGAAGATTTGGAATTTTATTCAGTGATGCGTTCTATTCGTGCCATCGAGCATAGTGATGTGTGTATCTTGATGCTGGATGCCACTCGTGGCATTGAGTCGCAGGATATGAATATCTTCCAGTTGATACAACGCAACAACAAGTCGTTGGTAGTGGTAGTCAACAAGTGGGACTTGGTGGCAGATAAAGACCAGAAGGTAATTAAAACTTTTGAGAATGC
>JALEWR010000206.1 GCA_022783515.1 Prevotella sp. | reverse complement strand
TTTATATATTTCTCATCCCACTATTTGTCGTATGTCTGCTTTTTTATATACCTTTGCAATATATGAGTCAACCCTTGGCAGAGCGATTACGACCACATTCTCTGGATGAGTATGTAGGTCAGGAGCATATCATAGGTAAAGGTGCCGTACTGCGTAACATGATAGAGGCAGGACGCATAACTTCTTTTATATTATGGGGACCGCCTGGTGTGGGCAAAACTACATTGGCTCAAATCATTGCAAACAAGCTTGAAACGCCCTTTTATACGCTGAGTGCCGTTACCAGCGGTGTAAAAGATGTTCGAGATGTGATTGAAAAAGCCCAATCAAACCGCTTTTTCAATAGTCATTCTCCCATTCTTTTTATCGACGAAATACACCGCTTTAGTAAGTCGCAACAAGACTCTCTCTTGGGGGCAGTTGAAAAAGGAGTTGTTACACTCATTGGTGCAACAACCGAAAACCCTTCTTTTGAAATTATCCGACCACTTTTGTCGAGATGCCAACTCTATGTGCTGCAATCGCTCACCAAAGAAAATTTGGAGGCACTTATCGACCGGGCTATTCACACCGACGTGGAATTGTCTAAGCGAGACATTAAAGTGGAGGAAAACAAAGCATTGATACGCTACAGTGGGGGCGATGCACGCAAACTCTTAAACATACTCGATTTGATTGTTGAAGCTAATAGTACAGCCAATCCTCTCATCATTACTGACAAGCTGGTGGTTACTTGTCTGCAGCAAAATCCTTTGGCATACGACAAAGGAGGCGACATGCACTACGACATTATTTCAGCTTTTATCAAGAGTATTCGTGGTAGTGATCCCGATGCGGCTTTGTATTGGATGGCACGCATGATTGAAGGAGGGGAAGACCCGCAATTCATCGCTCGACGTTTAATCATCAGTGCCTCCGAGGATATAGGCTTGGCTAATCCTAATGCCTTGTTGATGGCGAACGCAGCTTTTGATGCTGTGATGAAGATAGGATGGCCTGAAGGACGTATTCCCTTGGCACAAGCCGTGGTATATCTGGCTACCAGTCCAAAGAGCAATTCTTCTTATTTAGGTATCAACCATGCTCTGGAAGTGGTTAAGCAAACTGGCAACCTGCCTGTTCCCTTGCATCTGCGTAATGCCCCCACGCAGCTGATGAAGCAATTGGATTATGGCGACGGTTACAAATATGCTCATGATTATCCCGATCATTTTGTTGAGCAGCAGTTTATGCCCGATTCTTTAAAAGATTATCGCATTTGGCAACCTCAACACTCTTCGCAAGAAGAAAAGTTATATCAACGAATGCTCACTTGTTGGGGAAATCGATTTAAACAATAAAAAATAAGAATATCAATATGAAAATTGTAATTTTAGATGGCGGTTGTGCCAATCCTGGCGATTGTTCGTGGGATGAGTTGCAGAATTATGGTGAGTTGTCGGTCTACGATCGTACTGATAAAGCCGACTTAGTGGCAAGAGCCTGCGATGCAGATATTATCCTTACCAATAAGATGACCATGCGTGAGGATGTCTTTAGTCAGTTGCCTCAGTTAAAGTATGTGGGTGTTTTGGCCACAGGTTATAACACTATCGATGTGGAAGCTGCCAAGAAACGCAATATTCTTGTTGCCAACGTACCGGCTTATAGCACCAATAGTGTGGCTCAAATGACCTTCGCTCATATCCTTAATATTGCTAACCGTGTTGACTATTATGCTGTTCAAAATCGCGAAGGACGTTGGAGCGAGAGCCAAGATTTTTGCTATTGGAACACGCCGTTGCACGAACTGGCCGGCAAGACCATTGGTATTGTGGGCTTGGGCGACATAGGCTGTAAGGTGGCAGCTATAGCTCGCCAGTTTGGTATGGATGTTTTTGCTCTTACCAGCAAAAATTCTGCCGACTTGCCTGCCGGTATTCAGAAAACCACTTTTGAAGGCTTGCTTTCTGTCAGCGATATTCTCACCCTGCATTGTCCGCTCAACGAGGAAACTCGCGGGATGATTAATCGTGAAGCTTTGAGTAAGATGCGTCCTGGCAGCATATTGATTAATACCGGAAGAGGCCCGCTTATCGACGAAGAGGCCGTAGCCGAGGCTTTGCGTTCGGGTAAGTTGGCTGCATACGGAGCCGATGTATTGAGTAGTGAACCACCCAAGGCGGATAATCCGTTATTGGCTTTGCCCAATGCTTTCATCACTCCTCATATTGCTTGGGCAACGTTGGCATCGAGAAGCAGGTTGGTGCAGACTGCCATCGAGAATGTGAAAGCTTTCGTAGAAGGTAAGCCTCAAAACATTGTTAATTTATAATGGTGGCTATTTCCATATACCATTGTCATATCCCTTTCAAATCGGTGAGCTTTATCACTCACCTTTAATACTTTATCACTTTATATGATTGAATCAGATATCGAATGGGCAACAACCATTCATCGTGTTATAGAAATGGTGGGAACTTTTGCCTTTGCCATTTCGGGGCTTCGGCATGCAGCCGCTAAGCATTTTGATTGGTTTGGTGGTTCTGTATGTGCTGTAGCCGTGGCTATTGGTGGCGGAACCATTCGCGACGTGATGTTGGGGCTTACTCCATTTTGGATGACTTCGTCCATCTATATTATTTGTGTGCTGTTGGCACAGGTCTTTGTGCTTGTCTTTGCCAAGTATGTGAAAAAACTCGACAATGCCTGGTTTGTTTTCGACACACTCGGATTGGCTCTTTTCACCATTGCAGGCATGCAAAAGGCTCTTGCCCTCTATCAACCTTTTTGGGTGGCAATCATCATGGGGTGCATCACGGGTTCGGCAGGAGGAGTTATTCGTGATGTCTTGCTGAACAATATTCCTGTCATCTTTAGAAAAGAGATTTATGCAATGGCAAGTATCATCGGTGGATTCTTGTATTGGGGAATGCACGAGCTGGGTATTAGTGTCAGCATAACGGTTTTTACTTGTTTTTGCACGATATGTCTCATTCGCTTTTTGGCTATGAAATATCATTTGTCATTGCCTGTATTAAAAGGCGATAAACTGAATTAGAGTTTTCAATATATAGGAATTTATCCTTATACGTCGATTGATTTGTATATTCAATCGACGTTTTTCATTTGATAGAGGATAGCAATTAGGCGGCAGCTTAGGCTGTTTTGCTCATCATTTTAGGCTATGCTGCTAACCGATTTAGTCTCTTTTGCTTATCAATTCAGACTATTCTACTTGTCGCTCAGATGGATATAGAGGTGCAAGGCTATGTTTCCACATTTGCAAAACATGGTCTTGTACTTGTAGTATGAGATATCTTGCTGTTTATCCGATGGTGAATACAGGGTTAGAATCATCTCCCAAGGCAGGTTGATGAGCAAAACCTTCGTATTCAAAGTGGAGAAGTTGTTGAGGTTGGCGAATGGCATTGCTGATGACATGATGTGCCATTGCTCCGCGACACATCTTGGCATATACCACAACTGTTTTATATTGATTACCTCTTCTCACCATGAACTGCGGTTCGATGACTTTGATCTCTTGCAATACTCGCTTCCAATCGAATAAGTCTTTCATCTCTTCGCTCGCCAGATTGAGCAAAATGCCATCATCGTTTTTAATCGATTCGATGAAGCTCTCGGTGAGTAGAGGCTTCCAAAAGTCGAATACACGCCGGTCGTTGAGTTCGGGTAGACGTACCGCACCTTCCAATCTGTGATGCTTAATATCGTCTAACGGCCGCAATATGCCATATAAGAACGAGGTAATCCAAAGATGTTTTTGTGCAAAATCCACTTCTTTCTTTGTCCATTCATTAGCTTTGAGATGCTTGTATGCCATGCCTGTGAATGCCCATGCAGCCGAAGAAAAGTCTTCGGGGATGATGAAATTTTGGTAACGAAGCCAATTTTGAAAGGCAATCTTACTGTTGATTTTCAATATTTTTGCTAATTCGTCGCTGCTATACTTCATCATATAGTTTGCCAACTGTCCGGCATATTCTTGGAAAAGCGGTTGTGTTGCAGACAATTTTTTATACTTGGTGGCTTGAGCTGCCATGTCTTTGGCACACGATAGCAGTATTTGCATAGAATAAAAAGAAAAATGAGAGGATTTTTGAGGATAAAAATGATTATTCGTTATTTCGCCATACGGTGTAGCCATTGGCTTGATGAGTGGGCAAAACCAATATTTCAGCAATTTGCACATGGGTAGGAGCATTTGCAATATAGAGAATAGTGTCGGCTATATCTTCGCCACTGAGTGGCTTGATGCCTTGATACACATTCTTGGCTTGTGCTTCATTGCCATGAAAACGAGTGATGCTAAAGTTGGTTTCTACCAGGCCCGGCTTTACGTTCGTAACCTTGATGGGCGTATTAACCAAGTCGATGCGTAACCCATCGGTTAGGGCTTTAACTGCCGCTTTTGTGGCACAATATACATTTCCCATGGAATAAGCCACGTCACCGGCCACACTACCTATATTAATAATGTGTCCCTTGTTTCGCTTCACCATCATGGGAACCACCATTCTTGTTACATTGAGTAAACCTTTGATGTTGGTATCAATCATTATATCCCAGTCTTCAAAGTCGCCTTCGTGCAGTTTGTCCAATCCCAAAGCTAAGCCCGCATTGTTCACCAAAATATCGATATCAGCCCATTCGCCAGTGAGCGATGCCAGGGCCTGAGCCGTTTCTTCCCGGTTTCTCACGTCGAAAGTCAAGGTTTTCACCTTTGCCCCGTTCTTGGCAAGCTGCTCTTGTAAGATGTTAAGCTTTTCTTGACTTCGTCCTGTGAGGATGAGCGAGTAGCCGCTTGCAGCAAATGCCTTGCTGCAAGCCTCTCCTATACCACTCGTTGCACCTGTTATTAATACAGATTTATTCATTGATTAAGCAAAATTTGTACAATTCTTTCAGCCGATCTTCCGTCCCATCTGTCGGGAATGGCAGCCTTTTTCCATTCGCCTTGCACAAGCGTTTTAACTGCTTCTCCTAACTTTTGAGCGTCTTCTCCCACGAGAACATTGGTTCCAATACTTACCGTTTCTTGATGTTCGGTGTGGTTGTTGAGGGTGATACATGGCACACCATTGAATGTTGCTTCTTCTGCAACATTGCCGGAGTCGGTAATAATACCCTTGGCATGAGCTGTAAGGTAGCCAAATTCTAAATAGGAGAGGGGAGAAACGATGTGTAGGTTGCCGGGAAGGGCGGGCAAACAACTTTCCACCACTTGTTTGGCGTAGCCTCTCAAGGGTGCAATGATGGGTTTGCCGTTAGCAGCTTGGATAAGAGCCTCGCACATTTTCTTCAGGTTGTCGGTATCTCCAAGAAGAGCTTTTCTGTTGAGTGTCAGTACGATATACTCTTTATCTTCAACCTGTAGTTGTTCCAAAACCTGAGGTCTGACCAACTTGTTGCGATTGAAGCGAAGTGTATCGATGAGAATATTGCCCACCATATAGATGCGAGAGTTTTCGGCTCCTTCTTTAGTGGCTATGCTAGTTGCTCCTGCACTGGCAACAAACAACAAATCAGACAAGCCATCTATCACCAATCTATTAATTTCTTTAGGCATTTTTATGTCGAAAGAACGAGTGCCTGCAACAAGGTGGGCAAGCACAATGCCTCGTTTCTTGGTAACAATAGACACGGCAAGAGTAGAAGCCAAATCGTCTACCACGATGACAATATCAGTGGGAGTGGTGTTGAGATAATTCTCAAATTCAGCCATCACTCTACCCGTTAACTCGTTCATACTTTCGCACTCGACATTGAGAAACACTGAAGGAGCGTCAATGTCTAAGTCTTGGAAAAGGCTCGTTTCCAGTGTTAAGTCGGTTGCTGTACCTGTATATACTAAGCTAAAGTCGATGTCTTTACCTTCTGTCTTAGCCACTTGGATAGCTCTGATGATAGGAGCCACCTTCATAAAATTAGGTCTTGCTCCAGCTACAATACATATTTTCATATTCAATATTCTTAATACAGCAAAGTTACAATATTTATCATGTATCGCCATATTTGACTTGCCAAAAACAGCAATTATGTCTAAAAAGGGCAATAAAAATGATATTTTATGCAGTATATTCGCTTTTTTCTTGATAGTATTTTTGCTTAGAGCAAAGTTTTTGTTACATTTGCTACACGAATTAATTAGTAAAAGAGTTATGCAAAAAATCATTATTTTATTATTTGCTTTACTTACCGGTGTGGGAGTAAATGCACAGAGTGTTTATGTGGCAACAAGCAAGGGGGCCGTGGCTTATCATAAAGACAAATCGTGTGGTTATTTGAGAAATGCCAATGAGGTGAAATCAATTTCAGTTTCAAGTGCTAAGGATATGGGTCGCCATGCTTGTTCGGCTTGTTATGGTGAAAGTGCTGCTGCAACTAAGAAGGTGGCAGAGAAGAGAAAGCCGGCTACCACTACTAAGAAAGTAGAAAAAGAGGTGAAAGAAATGGAACCTAAGAAGGATGCAACCAAGAAGGTGAGAAAAGAAAAAGAAACGGCTGAAGTGGTGGAAAAGGTGAAAAAGACAAAGGCGGCTACAGCTAAGGAAGCTACTAAGACTGTAAAAGAAAAGACTAAGGCAGTGAAGGAAGCTAAGGCAGATGCCAAAGAAAAGAAGACTTCGGCCAAGGTTGCTGCCAAAGATGTAGAGAAAAAGGCCAAAACTGCAGCAAAAAAGGCTGACACAAAGGTAAAAGAAAGCACCAAGAAAGCTTCAGATAAAGCTAAAGAGGTGAAAGAAACCACTAAGACTAAGAAAGAAGCTGCCAAGAAAACCACAAAGAAAAAGTTGGATAAAGCGGCTTAGTATTATTCGCGTATAAAGAGAAAATGCAGATTGAGAAATATTTCTCAATCTGCTTTTTTATGGGTAGGAGTTTAGCAAAAGATGCGATAACTTTAACCACCACTTGATGTTGGCAAAGCTCATCCAAAGTGATTCTTTGGTATTTCTATAAGGTGAAGTAGAGAAGGCTTGTCTATTGGAGATTAAAAAAGCAGTCATTGTAGACCACAACTATGTGGTAGACAATGACTGCTTTTATGCTTATAACCGAGTCTTGTTATTCAGATTTAAACAAATCTTTGATACCGCCAATGCTCCCCATTAGGTTAGTAGCTTCATAAGGCAAGTAAACGGTCTTGGTTTTGTCGCCTTGTGCCAGCTCTTCCATCATGGCGATATACTTCTGAGCCAATAGATAGTTGGCAGGATTGGTGCTTTGTCCCACTGCCTCTGTTATCTTATTGATGGCAATAGCTTCAGCTTCAGCTTTTCTGATGCGTGCTTGTGCCTCTCCTTCTGCAAAGAGAATAGCTTGTTGTTTGGCTGCTTCAGCCCTATTGATTGTAGATGTTTTTTCACCTTCCGACTGCAAAATAGCGGCTTGCTTTTCACCTTCACTGGTGAGAATGGTTGCCCGTTTGTTTCGTTCAGCTTGCATCTGCTTCTCCATTGCTTGCAATACGCTTGTTGGAGGAATGATGTCTTGCAATTCCACGCGATTGACCTTGATACCCCATTTGTTGGTTGCATCGTCCAAAACCGAACGCAACTTGGTGTTGATTGTATCGCGAGAGGTAAGCGTTTGGTCCAATTCCATCTCACCAATGATGTTACGCAAGGTAGTTTGGGTCAATTTTTCAATGGCGTTGGGTAGATTGTTAATTTCATATACCGCCTTGAATGGGTCGATAATTTGGAAATAAAGCAAGGCGTTGATTTGCATTTGAATGTTGTCTTTGGTAATAACATTCTGCTTGTCGAAGTCGTACACCTGTTCTCTCAGATCGATACTGTTAGAATAAACATAGCGTCTGTTGCTCATGGTTACGATGGTTTTGGCTGTATCAATGAAAGGAATAATCACATTGATACCAGGCTTGAGCGTAGCATAATATTTTCCTAATCTTTCAATAATCTTGGTTTCAGATTGAGGAGTAATCACCACAGCCATTTTGACGAATATGATGATCAACACTACGATGGCAATAATTACATACGTTGTCATAAGTAAAAAATGATAGAAAAGTTAATATTGTATGATAATATAATACTTGGAATTACAGGTTTAAACAATGGTTACGGTGGCAATGATGCTGTCCATGCGGACAATTTGCACCTTAGTGCCTTTAGGAATGTCTAATCCATCGATGGAAACAGCCTTCCATTCGTCGCCGTCTACCTTAATGTATCCGCTTCCGTTTTGCTCTATCGTTTCGATAACGACACCCTGTTTGCCAATCAATGCATCCACATTGCTTTTTCTTTTATCTTCTCCGCGGTGAAGAAAAGACAATGCCAAGGGGCGGATAAGAAAGACACTGGCAAGCGATGCGAGAGCAAAGACAAGGATTTGCCACTCAAACGGGATGCCTAAGAAAGAGGAAAGGCAGGCTATTAAGCTTCCGATGGCTAAGCATAATATATACAATGTGCCAGAAAGCAACTCGATAATTAAGCATAAAAGGCTAACTATCAACCACAGAATCCATAAATCGAAAAATAAAAAATCATCCATCTGTTAGTATGTTTTATCTTTATACCCAAAGTTAATACTTTTTTATAAGATGCAAAGAATAATGATGATTATTTTTTATTGAGATGAAATAATTGATACGAGCTAAATGTTCTGTCTCGTCTACTTTTATCTTTCATTTGAAAATTGTATTTTAACTTTTTGCTTTTTATTTTGGTACAATGAAAAGAATATATATCTTTGCCTCATTATTGAACCTAAAACAATCTGTATATGGCTAGTAGAAAACTTAAAGTATTAGATGGACAGTTCTATGTGGCGAAGTCTATCTCTTTTGCTGTTGCCCTTCTCATTACCATTGTATTATGGAACTTACCGACAGAATCCTTTGGTATTGACGGTTTAACCATTATTCAGCAACGTGTTATTGCTGTGTTTGCATTTGCAACAATCTTATGGATAACCGAGGCGGTTCCTGCCTGGGCAACTTCAGTAACACTTATTGCAACGCTGTTATTCACCACCTCCGATCATGCGTTGAATTACTTTAAAGGTGGAATTGACAAAACCTCATTGTTAGATCATGAAAGTTTGATGGCTACTTTTGCCGATCCTATCATCATTCTTTTCTTGGGAGGATTTGTTCTGGCGATAGCTGCGACAAAGTCGGGACTTGATGTTTTCTTGGCGAGAGCTTTGCTCAAACCTTTTGGAACCAAGTCGGAGAATGTGCTGTTGGGCTTCATTCTCATCACCGGCTTTTTCTCAATGTTCGTCTCTAATACGGCTACGGCAGCTATGATGCTTACGTTTTTGACTCCTGTCTTTAAGGCTTTGCCCCCAGATGGTAAAGGTCGTATAGCCTTAACGCTGGCAATTCCCTTGGCTGCCAATATAGGTGGAATGGGTACCCCCATTGGAACGCCTCCCAATGCCATTGCTTTGAAGTTCCTCAACGACCCCAATGGTTTGAATATGGGATTAGGATTTGGTGAATGGACAGCCTTTATGTTGCCTTTGACAATTATCTTACTATTGGTTGGCTGGTATTTGTTGAAGTCGTTATTCCCCTTCAAAAAGAAAACCATTGACTTGCATATTGAAGGTCATGTACATCGTAATTGGCGTACAGTAGTTATCGCCGTAACCTTTATTATAACCGTTATGCTTTGGCTTTTTGATAAAGTAACAGGAATGGGAGCCAATACCGTGGCAATGTTTCCTATTGCTGTGTTTGCCTTTACTGGCGTTATTACTTCCAAAGACCTGCAAGATATCAACTGGAGTGTTATCTGGATGGTTGCCGGAGGTTTTGCTCTAGGCTTGGCACTCAATGAGTCGGGCTTAGCAGCTAATGCTATCAAGAGTATTCCATTTGGTTCCTGGTCGCCTGTGGTTATTCTTATTGTATCGGGTATTATTTGCTATATCCTCTCCAACTTTATCTCTAATACTGCAACTGCAGCATTGTTAGTTCCCATATTGGCAGTTGTTTGTAAGGGTATGGGAGAGAGATTGTCAAGCATCGGAGGTACTCCAACCGTTTTGATAGGTATTGCCATTGCCGCATCTACTGCTATGTGTCTGCCCATTAGTACACCTCCCAATGCCATTGCCCATTCTACAGGACTTGTCAACCAAAACGATATGGTGAAGATTGGCTTATCTATCGGACTTATTGGCTTGATTTTGGGTTATGCTCTGTTATTCCTTTTAGGCCGTATCGGTTTCTTATAAAGCGAGTAATCAAAATATATTATCATTGATGGGTCTACGGTTCAACAGTGCTTGAATTGGACTTGAAACAATCATCCCTCATTCTTCGCATCAGCAAGAATGAGGGATTGTTGTATGATTTCTTGTTATTCTATATCTGACTTTTTATTGTATTATATCTTATATCTTCTTATAGTATCTCTTTCAGATATAGTCCAGTGATGCTATCTTTGCATTTGGTCATATCTTCTGGTGTACCACAAAAGACCAGATGACCACCTTTATCGCCACCATCAGGCCCCAAGTCAATCACATAATCGGCACATTTAATCACATCCATATTATGTTCGATAACGATAATCGAATGGCCACGTTCTATCAAAGCATCCATTGCCGACAACAAGCGTTTGATATCGTGGAAGTGAAGACCGGTTGTCGGTTCGTCGAAAATAAAAAGAGTGGGTTCCACTTTCTCTTGTCCGATAAAGTAAGCTAACTTCACTCGTTGGTTTTCTCCACCCGATAAGGTCGACGAATTTTGTCCTAACTTGATATAACCTAAGCCTACATCCTCCAACGGCTTTAGCCGATTGGTAATCGCTGTCTGCTTGTACTTTTTGAAGAAACTAATTGCTTCAGATACAGTCATATTGAGAATATCGTTAATGTTTTTTCCTTCAAATTTTACATCCAATATCTCTGGCTTGAAGCGTTTGCCGTGGCACGACTCACATTCCAGCATAATGTCTGCCATGAATTGCATTTCCACCGTTACCACTCCAGCCCCTTTACATTCTTCGCAGCGGCCTCCGTCGGCATTGAATGAGAAATATTGCGGACTGAAATTCATCTGTTTGGCGAGTGCTTGATTGGCAAAGAGCGATCGAATGTGATCGTATGCCTTGACGTAGGTTGCAGGGTTAGAACGTGTACTCTTGCCAATGGGGTTTTGATCGACAAATTCCACATGTTTGATACTTTTCAAATCGCCCTCCAAATTAATGTGTTCGCCTGGTGGGTCTGCCACATCTCCCATACTACGTTTCAATGCGGGGTGCAGAATACCTTTGATTAATGACGATTTGCCCGAACCACTCACACCCGTAACCACTGTCATGGTGTTGAGCGGAAAACTCACATCAATGCCTCTCAGGTTGTTCATTCTTGCCCCTCTGATGGTAATCGACTTGTTCCATGAACGTCTGGAGGATGGAGTGGGGATAGAGTCGGTCCCTGTGAGATAAGCCACAGTATGACTCAAGGGATATTCTTTGAGCGACTCCTTAGTGATTTTAGAGGCAGGGCCTTCAAAAACAATCTCTCCACCCAGTCGTCCTGCATCGGGACCCACATCAATCAAATGTTCGGCTTTGCGTAAAATATCTTCGTCATGTTCAACTACCACGACTGTATTGCCTATTTCCACGAGGTTGTTGAGTACCTTTATCAATCGGTCGGTATCGCGACTGTGCAAGCCAATGCTCGGCTCATCCAATATATAAAGCGAGCCAACGAGCGAACTACCCAATGAGGTGGTAATTTGTATGCGTTGACTTTCGCCACCGCTCAACGTGTTTGATTGTCGATTGAGCGTGAGATAACCCAAGCCCACTTCCACTAAGAACGATAGTCGGTTATTGATTTCTTTCAACAAACGCTTGGCTATAATAGCGTCGTATTCGTTCAGTTCTAATCGCTCGAACCACATTTTCAACTTCTCAATGGGCATATCCACCAGTTCGGTAATGCTTTTGCCATTGATTTTCACCCATGTAGCCTCTTTCTTCAAGCGTGTGCCGTGACATTGGGGACATGTGGTCTTGCCTCTGAACCGATTGAGCATCACCCTATACTGTATCTTATATTGGTTTTCCTTCACCATTTTGAAAAACGAGTCAATGCACAGTTTTTCGCTCTCATCATTGTTTTTCTCTGATGGAAGACCATGCCAAAGCATGTTTTTCTCTTCTCTTGTCAGATCATAATAAGGCTTAAAGATGGGAAAATCATCTTTTTGAGCTCTTCTGCAAAACTCATCTTTCCACACGCCCATCTTATCTCCGTGCCAGCATTGCACGCATCCCTCGTATACACTCATTGCTGTATTGGGGATAACCAAGCTTTCATCGATGCCCACAACCTTACCGAAGCCCTCGCATTCGGGACATGCTCCCAAAGGAGAGTTAAAGGCAAACATATTGTCGGTGGGTTCTTCAAAGGTCATTCCATCTGCTTCAAACTTGGTAGAAAACTCGTAAATGATGTTAGAAGGAAGAATACAGATTTTGCAAACGCCATGTCCTTCGTAGATAGCAGTCTCAATCGATTCGGTCAGACGCGAATAATATTCTTTCGTATCATCAACCGACAGACGGTCGATAAGTAGATATAGCTCGTTGATATCAATCGTTTCGAGGATTGATTCATCTGCCAAAAGGTCGTCAATGCGTACAAAATCGCCTTTATGCCACAATCTGACATAGCCCTCTTGCATAGCCATATTCAGCTGCTTTTCAAGTGTTCTGCCCTCCAAAAGATGGATGGGAGATAGAATAACAAACTTGGTTCCTTGGGTATATTGTTGTGTGCATTGGATAATATCTTCTGCACTGTGCTTCTTTACCTCTTGCCCTGAAACGGGCGAATAGGTTTTTCCGATACGGGCAAATAAAAGACGGAGATACTCGTATATCTCTGTTGAGGTGCCAACTGTCGACCTTGATGTGCGAGTATTCACCTTTTGCTCAATGGCAATCGCAGGAGGAAGGCCCTTGATATAGTCGCATTCGGGCTTATTCATATTACCCAAAAACTGACGAGCATACGAAGAGAGCGACTCAACATATCGTCGTTGTCCTTCTGCATACAGTGTGTCGAAAGCCAGCGACGACTTACCAGAACCGCTGACTCCTGCAATGGCAATAAATTGATTGCGTGGAATATGAAGACTGATGTTCTTGAGATTGTTTACTCTTACACCCTTTAATTCTATATATTGTTCTTTTTCCATATTTCAAGAAAGTATCTTTTATTCGTCTGCCCAACAACTATTGTTGTCGCAACAACATCCTAACCCATTCTATTTTACTTGCCGGTATGACCGAAAATGGGGATATTCTTTTACAAAAACTTTGAATAGGCAAAGTTAGTGTTTTTTAGTTATAATGCATGCTGTGGCTTCCCATTTCTCTTTTTTCATTGACACAGATTAACAAAGCCCTCTTTCTATAGCTGAACAACGAGCTTCTTCAGTCCACTAAAATGGCTTTTTGTTTTGCATTACATCTTGTTTGTCGTAACTTTGCATTGTCTAAAGCTACTCTCTATGCCCTGTTTGGCATCCATGAGAGAAGGATTTTAGCACAAAAGAAACAAAGAATAAAGAGTATTTAAAGATGACTTTACATATATTCAACCCGGAACACGACCTGGCTTTGGCTGCCATTGCCGGCGAATTTACTGCCCCCAACAACGTAAGAAGTTTGCGAGCCGACCTCGGTTTCTTACCGGCTTTGTGGGCAGAGGAAGGCGATTGGGTACTGGTTAACGATATTGAATTTGCCAAGGAGAAGATGCGACACTTCAAAAAGAAGTTTTCTGCTTCTCATTTTGTGGACGAACAACGACTCAGACGCTTGTTGAATGGATGGGATACCGATGCTTCTTTTTCGCTTAAAGACATGCAGATTGCACCCTGGGGGTGGGACTTGGCTTTGATTAAGGAATTAAAGCGTATGGGGGTTGAAGAACAACTTCTTCCTGACATCGATACATTGATGTATATCAGAGAGTTAAGCGGTCGTAAGTTTTCAACCCTTAGTCTCCTTCCTAACATCCGAAAGCAACTACAAGAAACAGGCTTTACACTGGTGGAGGGTGAATCGTTTGTGGTTGATACAATGGAAAAATTAGTGCAACTCAATCAGCAATATCCACGCCTTGTAGTGAAAGCTCCTTGGAGTAGTAGTGGGCGGGGCATTCGTTATATCATCAACGATATTGATCCCTCAACATCGGGATGGTGCAAGAATATCATTAAGAGTCAGGGATGTATCACGGTTGAACCTTATTACAATAAGGTGAAAGATTTTGGAATGGAGTTTTCTGTAAACCCTTCGGGTGAGATTTGTTACGAAGGCTTGTCGATATTCAAAACAGCCAAGAGCATGTACGAGGGTAGTTTGTTGGCTTCCGAAGAATATAAACGGGCATTTTTGGCAGGGTATGTCGATAGCCAACTCTTAGATGCCATACAAACAGCCATTATAGATACGATGCAACCCCATGTTGCAGGTCGCTATACCGGACCTTTTGGGGTGGATATGATGCTTGTTTCTACTGCTCAGGATGCTCCGTTGAGCGTTCATCCTTGTGTCGAGCTCAATCTGCGTCGCACTATGGGACATGTGGCTTTGACCCTCACTCCTTCGCCTTTAGAGCCAAAAGAGGTGATGAGCATTACTCATCATCAACAATATGCCTTGCGGTTTCATACCCTTTGGGATGATATAATCAATAATGGGATAGTGTGAAGGATAAATTGGGGACTTACTATATCTTAAATTTGACGAGTAGACAAGTTAACAACTTGACAAGTAGGTAAACTCAGTTTGTGTTCATTCATTCATTTGTTGGTTGGTTTTCTTAAATGTATAACGTTTTGAAAATTTAGGTTTTGTCTTGCAATTTAGACTGTTTTGCTCAACAATTAAGGCTGAAATGCGGTACAATATAGTCTAAATTGCACTCCATTTCAGCCTTAATTGTGATGTTATAAGTGAGCTATCGTTTTATAACTTACTGCATTCGTCGAGCCATAACTTGCTCGTGGCATCGCTGGGCATACGCCAATCGCCACGCGGACTGAGGCTTACACTACCCACTTTGGGGCCATCAGGCAAGCACGAACGTTTGAACTGCTGAGTGAAGAATCGACGAATAAAGGTGGTTAGCCAGTGTTTTATCGTAGCGTCATCATAGGCTTGCACGCCTTTTTGCTGTGTTTGGAAAGCTTGTTTGGCCATCAAAAATAGGCGTGAAGGGGTGAAACCAAAGCGAAGGAAATGGTAGAGGAAGAAGTCGTGCAACTCGTATGGACCCACCAATTCTTCGGTTTTCTGCACAATATTTCCTTCTTGGTCGGCAGGAATCAATTCGGGACTGATAGGCGTTTCAACGATGTCGAGCAGTGTTTGCCGTGTGGTGCTGTCCATGATGTGCCGTGCCACATAGTTCACCAAATGTCTGATCAAGGTCTTGGGGATGCCGGCATTAACGCCATACATACTCATGTGGTCGCCATTATATGTAGCCCACCCCAACGCCAGTTCGGATAAGTCGCCCGTACCAACCACAATTCCGTTCACTTGATTACTGATATCCATCAGTATTTGTGTGCGTTCGCGTGCCTGACTGTTTTCATACACCACGTTGTGTACATCCTTAGCATGACCAATATCCTCAAAGTGTTGCAGCACACTTTTGCCTATATTAATCTCGCGGATGGTGATTCCCAAGCCTTGCATCAAGGCTATGGCGTTGTTATAGGTACGATCGGTGGTTCCAAAACCGGGCATGGTAACACCCACAATGCCCTTGCGGTCGAGTTTTAATTTGTCGAATGTACGCACGCAAACCAAGAGAGCGAGCGTAGAGTCCAAACCTCCGCTAATGCCGATAACCGCATGTTGGGCATGGATATGGGTCAGACGTTGGGCCAAGCCCGAAACTTGGATATTGAAAATCTCTTCACAACTCTTGACCATATCTTCGTGTTGAGGGACAAAGGGTAGGGGATTGATGACTCTTTCGAGGACGAAGGGCGAAGGTTCTGCCGTTCTTTCCTCGCACGATATGCTGATAAATTCCACACCTTGTTGTGCCAATGCATAGGTGGTGTTGGACTGTCGTTCGGCACGAAGTTTAAATATGTCTATCTGCGATGTGATAAGTTGTGGTGTCAACTCAAAACGCTGACTTTCGGCAATGAGAGTTCCGTTTTCGTACATCAATGCGTTGCCTCCATAAACCACATCTTGTGTACTTTCGCCAAAGCCACAACTGCTGTATATATAGGCAGAGATGGTTCTGGCACTCTGTTGAGATAATAGACTTCTCAGATACTGATGTTTGCCAATGAGCTCGTTGGTGGCAGAGAGATTGAACACGATGTCGGCACCGGCCAATGCCAATTGGGTGCTTGGAGGATTGGGAGACCACAGGTCTTCGCATATTTCGATTCCGAATTTCACACCCTCTGTTGTTTCAAACACAGAGGGTTGAGTGCTGATAATGACAAAGTCGCCAGCGTAAGTGATTTGCTCACACTCGATATCTTTGGATGAAGCAAACCAACGTTTTTCGTAAAATTCGTGATAGTTGGGCAGGTAAGTCTTGGCAACAATGCCTTGCAGATGCCCCTTCTGAATAACTGCAGCACAGTTGAAGAGCATGTTTTTCACTGCAACAGGTATGCCGATGATGGCAATAATGTCCAGTTGGGCAGTGTCGCTCAAGAGTTGTTGCACAGCCTCTTCCGCCTTTTGGATGAGCAGTTGCTGGGTGAAGAGATCCTGACAGGTATAACCCGTGATGGAAAGTTCTGGGAAAACAACGATTTCTACACCTTGTTTTTCCGCCTCAAGCATTTGTCGTTTAATCTCTTCTGTATTGAAAAAGCAGTCGCCTACCTTGACGGCAGGAATGGCAGAAGCCACTTTAATATATCCGTGTTGCATAACTTCTCTTTTTAATGTTGATGTGCTGTGGATGACGTCTTAAGCTTATTTTATGGTAACCTGAGTTGCACCGTAGCCATATTCTTGGAATGAAGCATCTTGATATTGGTAGCTTTTGTACCGGTAGTTTAATTCGTTGAGGATGGCTCTTCGCAAAACACCCTCACCTTTTCCATGAATAAAGACGATGCGAGTGCCTTTTTGCTTGGCGTAAGCCTTGATTGTGTTTCTGAAAACCTCTAACTGGTATTGAAGAATGTCGACCGACGACATGCCTCCGGTAGTTTCCAAAAGTTCGTCGGCGTGCAAGTCTACCACCACAAGGTTGTTATCAGCACCTTTGCCCATACCCTTCGCTTGTTGAGCAGCCGCTTGTTGGTCGCCTTTAAGCTTAACTTTTAAACTTTCGTTCATCTTCTTTTGCATCATCTCTTCCTTAACCTTGTCTGCATTGATGCTTTCTTGCGGCTGTGTGTAGGCTTCATCGTTCTCTACAATGGCATAGATAAGAGCCTTGGAATGGAAGAAATCGTTATCTTGATATGCATGGAGTTTATAAAACTTCAGTGGTTCGATGCGTAGGTTAACATCGATGGCAGGTTTTAATACATAGTCTTTCTTTCTTTTGAAAGCCAAAAGTTGCACCGCCGCATGTTCTATATCATTAGTTTCTTCGGGCTTGATTTCTTCAATAAAGAGTTGTGTATTGGGAGCAATCTCACCATGCGAACGTAGCCACCACACCTGGTCGTCCTTAGTGGAATAGGTATAATGAACATAGTAGTTGCTGTCGTTAACAAGATAGGTGTCGTAGGTGGTTTGACCAATGGCCTTGATATCCTTGGGAACAAAGCACAGATAAACGTGTAGCGAATTGCCTCCGAGACGTTCTTCCACAGGCTTTTCAAAGGTGATATCCATGTCGGCGGGGTCGTAGTCTTCCTCTGTTTCCAAATCTTCGTCGGTATGGCTGTAGCCATCTCCAATGAGCGACTTTATCGACCGGTTGTCTCTCTCCTCTCCTTTAGGCGTCTGTGATTTGCTGACAGATGAAGTACTGACCTTTTGCGATTGCTTTTTGTCCGACTCGTTGTCGACCACCACTACCTCTTTCATATTCATCGGAATTTGAAATCCATCCTCGTCCTCAATCAATACGATATTATTCTTTTGAAATCCGGCCACCTTTCCGCCGCCAATCTCGTTGAGAAATCTTACTTTATCTCCTATTTTCATTATTATCTTGTCTAATTGTTGTGTGATTATTGCATGTCATCAAGGGATGAGCAAACTGCTGTCTCCGTAGCTTAAAAAGCGGAACTCGTGGTCAAGAGCATAGTTGTAGATGCTTTTCCAATCGCCTTTTACAAAGGCACTGACCAAGAGCAAGAGGGTGCTTTGTGGCTGGTGGAAGTTGGTGATGAGCATCTTGACAATCTTATATTGATAACCCGGGGCAATGATAATCTGTGTGCTGGAATGCAGCGACAACAAATTGTTTCGCTCCAAATAGCCGATGATTTGCTGAATGGCTTCTTGTGGTGTGAGAGTAGGGGGCGTATCGCTGTAAGGTTCCCACTGATTGACATGCAGCTGGTTTTCTTCTATATTTGGGTTTTGCTGTATCTTAGCTCCCATAAAGTACAGACTTTCCAAGGTTCTCACACTCGTTGTCCCTACAGCAATAGCTTGAGCGTTGTGTTGAAGAAGGGCTTTGAGCGTGTGTAGGTGTACGCATATATACTCGGTATGCATGTCATGCCCTTCAATCTCTTCGCTTTTCACAGGCTTGAAGGTACCTGCTCCTACATGTAGAGTTACCTCTTCGCGTTGGATATTCTTAGCATCCACGCGTTGCAGAACGTCGTCGGTGAAGTGTAAACCTGCAGTCGGGGCAGCCACTGACCCTTTAATCTTGGAATAAACCGTTTGGTAAGTAACCTTATCGCTTTCTTCACTATTTCTATTCAAATAAGGCGGAATAGGCAATTCGCCAATGTTTTCGAGTATTTCGGCAAAGGAAATATGTGGGTTATTCCAGCTAAAGTCGATGCGTATGAGTTTGGATGACTCGTCGTTCTTTTCTGCTGTCAGTGTAATTTCTTCGCCTTTTACCTGACAAGTAAGCGATAATGTTCCCGATTTCCATTTTTTTAAGTTGCCCACCATGCAATACCACGAACATGATTCTGTGGTTTGAAACACCTGTTCGTAGTCGGCAGGCAGGGCTGGTTCAAGCAAAAACACTTCTATTTGAGAGCCGGTGGTCTTGCGAAAGTGGAGCCGGGCCTGAATAACCTTTGTGTTATTATATATCAAGAGACTGTCGGCAGGCAGATAATCAACGATATTTTCAAAAACATCTTCCTGTATATTGCCTTGTCGATAGACCAATAGCTTACTTTTATCTCTTTGTTGCAAGGGAAATTTAGCAATTCTCTCGTCGGGAAGCGGGTAGTTGTACTCGCTTATTTTGATATGCTTTGTATTCATTCTATCCTAATTAAACTATATATAATGGCATAACATACGAGTGTTGCCAACACGTTGAGGGTGAAGTAGAGGCTCGGAATATAATAGCCACTGCGTGTATGTTGTGCTGTGATTTTTTTTGTTGGGGTGTCCATCCTTTTGCTTTGGCGGTCGTAAAGCCGGTAATAGCCGGTGCCAACGACAAATCCAAAGATGAGACCACATGCGATGTCTAAGGGATAATGTACACCGAGATAAAGGCGGGTCCAGCAGTTGAGCAGCGACCAGGTGATAATGGAGGCGGTGAATAGTTTGTTTTTGAACAGCTTGGAGAGAAAAATAGCGATGGAGAATGTATTGGCAGCATGTGCCGAAAAAAAACCATACTTGGTTTCTCTCATTTGGTTGACGATGTCGATGGTGTACTTAACGAATGGGTCATTAGTGGGTCGCCAACGAGCAACGTATGGTTTGACGATAAAATCTGTCAGTAGATAAGTGGTGAGAACACACGCTGCTGCACATCCAATGATGAGAGTTATTTGGGCAACAGTGCTGTTGTTTTTAATGATTATATATATCAATGACAGATAGAAGGGTACCCAGAGCAAGCCAGAAGTAAGTGTCAGGGTGAGATTATCCAAAAACAGAGAATTACTTCCATTGAAAAATGCAAGTAATTCTCTGTCCATATCGAGTATGTTTAATAGTAACATAAGACGCCAAACCTTTAAATAAGTTCCACTGTTGAACTCTGTAGCCAGCCCGAACGCCCATCACTCAATTCAATTTCCAGCCATCCTTTAATGCTTCTGTCAATGATATTCACTCTTGTTCCTTCATGTAAGATAAAGAAATCGGGATTAGATGGCACCGGACTTTGCTTGATTGAAGCCGATGGAACGATGATGACGGCTCCATTTCTGTTCTCCATTTCGCTTTTCTGCTTATAGGCAGCGAAGTGGGAGAAGATGCAAAGGAGGATGAAAATAATTGTTCCTGTGAAGCTGATCTTTCTTATTCTGACATTTCTTGAGAATAGATAGACCATGAATAAGAGGGTGAAAAGTGTTAAGGAAAGTATGGCAATATATGCCCATCCGTCTGTTGAAAAGCTGTTGATGAGGGCATGATACCACACAACAAGGAAGATATCGTTGTTGTCGCTTATCTTATCAATAGTCTTGCTGCGTGCCAACTGCAGGTTGAAGTGAATATCCTGGTCGCCGGGAGAGAGCAGACGAGCACGCTCGTAAGCCAAAATTGCTTGCGTGATGCTATCCGAACGGAAATAAGCATTACCTAAATTATAATACACTTCTGCACATTTGTCGGTCTTTAAAAGTTCTTTATAGTCGGTGATGGCTTGTTGATAATTGCCTTTCTTGTACTCGCTGTCGGCATTGGCCTTGGTTACTGCATGCGAAATAGATGGAGTAAGGAAAAGCAAGAGAATAACAAGGAGAGAAAAAGAAGATTTCTTTTTCGACTTCATTGTTGTTTCTATAGAAGTTATTGCTTTAAAAGCCATGTCGTAAGTTTTATTCATATTGCCTTTAGGATCACCCGGAGCATAGCGTGCATACTCACATTCGTCGAGGGCAGTGATAAAGTTGTTGATGGTTTCTTCACCCACATTGTGTTGTGTAAGTTGTTCTACGATATTGTCGCGGTTGAGCTTTTCTGCAGGAATAGTCAGTTTGTCGCTCACATATCCCCACAATGCACGCAGCACTTCATCGTAAAAATCATTCTGCTTGTTTTGCTTCATCAGTCGCTCTGCTTGTTTCAAACGTTTCAAAGCCACTTTATCTGCCTTTGAACCCTTCAATTTGCTCATGTCGGCAGTTAAGCGGAAATATTTGTGTAGCACAAAAAACAAGATACCACCTACCAACAAAATGGTTATCATTGTGAGCCAATATCGCAGCGAGTTGAAGAAGAAGTCGTTATGCTTGCAGGCTTTAATGGCGGCCTCTTTTATACCGCGAATATCGTTTTGCTTGTTTTCTTCAAAGTTGCTGATTCCCCCTTGGTGCTTATTTCCGGGTGTAACCTTGACCGTAAAAGCCTGAGTCTTGATTGTTTTGTAAGCCTTTGAACGTATATCATAATAGGTAAACTCGGCCGCTGGGATTTGAAATGTACCGGGATTTTGTGGAACTGCCAAATAGTCGTAAATGATATTACCTTCAATTCCGTTAGTGGTGAGCTTGGTCTTGTCGGTTACTTTCGCATCATATTTTTCAAAATCTTTGGGAAAATTGATGGTAGGAGTCTTGAGAAGTTTGAGGTTTCCCACACCACTAATCACCAAACGAAGGTTGAGAGGGTCGCCAGCCTTTACCTCATTCCTATTGAGTTGGGCAGAAATGTTAAAGGTTCCAACACCTCCGGAGAAGTTGGATGGCCGATTAGGGAGTGGATCTACGTTGATGGTTAAACCCGGAGCAACAATGTCTCTTTGCACTTCCACATAGCCGGAACCACCATTGAAGATGGCTTCCAATGGGTCAACAGAGCGGTCGCGTTGTACAACGATACCTTTAAAGGTGATACTTGGTATTTTCAGAGAGCCGTGCATCTGGGGATACATAACGTATTGACTCCATGTAACCGTTTTATAATTCCTTCCATTAACACGTTCCAAATGAAAGCTTTTCTGGGCCGGGAGCTTGACTTCTTGAGTATGAAAGCCGGTGAGGTCAGGCATTTTACCGTTTAACTGACTCAGTTCCACCAAGCTATATACCTTATATGTCAAGAGGATAGGTTCTTGTTCGTGTACCTTCTTCTTATTAGCACTTACCTTGATAAACAGGTCATTGCCCGAAATACGAGAACCTGCAGCACGCATAAATTCGTCTTCGTCGTTACTGTTGTTCATTCTCGGACTGCCTTGCGGTGTGGGTTTGGCAGAACCTGACACTGTTATCTTGATAGCAGGTGATGCTACTTTCTTTCCGTTTATAATGGCATGAGCAGGCGAAATGGTATATGTTCCCGCCTTACTTGCGTAAAGTGTGTAGGTATATGTAATGGATGAGGACGACGAGGTGTGTCCATTAACCATTTGAAAACTCGCTTGTGAAGATGTGTAAGGCCCAGCAAGCAGTGTAAAGGCTTCAGGAATTGAACCTTCCTTGAAGTCGTCTACATCTTGCGTATTGATGGTATAAGCAATTCTAAAGTTCTCTCCAGTTACCAATTGTGATGGAGCCGATACACTGATACGTTGTGCATGAGCGTGGTTGAGCCATGCAACAATCAACAATAAGCCAAGTAAATATTTCTTCATTCGTGTTACTATATTTCAAAAAAGAGGATAAACGATTACCAATTTTTGGCGTTAGGACGCCTGTTTTGTTGTTGTGTTGCCTTCTTTAAGCGTTGTTGTGTCGCTTTTTCTGCTTGTATAGCGGCATTCAACAGCTGTTCGGCATTCTCCTTACTCATTTGCTCTTTGGGTTGTGGAGTTTTGTTCTGGTCTTTCTCCTGCTGTTGAGAATTATCTTTTTTATCCTTCTCTTGCTGTTGTTTTTGATTGTCTTTATTTTGTTTGTTCTGGTTTTTATTGTCTTGATTATTCTTGTTCAATCGCTTGCATAAAGCCAAGTTATACCTTGTTTCATCATCGTTGGGATTATTACGCAATGCCTCTTGGTAGGCATTTATTGCCTCTCCATACATCTGATGTTT
>JALEWR010000185.1 GCA_022783515.1 Prevotella sp. | reverse complement strand
ACGTACTTCCTAATTCGGTAGGCACCGAACGGGAGAATTGTCGCTGCGTAGATTTAATCACCGCATCGTCGTTAAACATATAGTTGGCATTGGGCGTGTAGCCCTCTGTGCCATACTTCACACCATATCCCACAAAGAAATTGGGATAAAAGTCGTTGGCATACAGCCTCACCTTTTCCTCCGAAGTCCAATAGGAATCGTCTTCGGCTGTCGTTTGTGAGGGGCGATCGAGTACATCGCTACAACCACTCAGTAGCAACACACACGCTATTGTCGACATCAATACTTTTATTTTCATAGCTATAATTTTTAGAAAGAGAGTTGAACGCCTAATGAAAGCGATTTAAAGACAGGTGTACCCGTACCTGTACGTCCCATGTTATATGAAGAGCTAAACATAGAATAGCCGCTCACAGCCTCCGGATCGATGGGTAAGCCTCTGAGATTGTCGAAGGTCAGGAAGTTTTCCAACGACAGATAGCAGCGGGCATTCGTGATATACACCTTAGAAAGGAGATTTTTGGGAAGGGTATAACCCACGGTTACATTCTTCATACGCAGATAAGCCATGTTGAGCAAGTACTTGCTTTGCACTTGCATGCCAAAGCCCGTGTTATTGCCTCCCAAATCCCACGCACGAGGATAGAAGGCATCGGTGCGGTCTTCACGCCAGTAATCGGTAGCAAAGGTTTTGGGCATAGCACCTTCTTTGGCATTAAAACCAGGAATAGCCAACTGACCACCACCCCATATTTTGCGTCGTCCCACTCCTTGGAAATAAACGGAGAAGTCGAAGCCTTTATAGTCGAGACCCAAACGGAAGCTGTATTCGTAACGAGGGGTGCTGTTACCTATCACGGTCAAGTCGCCGGGATTGCCATTCGTACTAGTACCCGGAGTGATATAACCGTCGCCATCCAAGTCTTTAAACTTCACATCACCTGGTGCAAAAATAATCTTGTCGCTATTCTCATAATGCACTTGATACACAGGGTGTTCGGCTGTTTGCTGATAGGTTTTACGCAGTGTTCCGCGATAAATCACGTTCACTGTTTGTATCTTTCCATCCTCACCATACACAAAATCGTCTTTCTGATACAAACGATCGGTAACATATCCATAGATATCACCATAACGACGGCCTGTAGAGAAACTTTCATCCAAAGAACGATTTTCCCAAGGTATGAGATGATCGGCACCCTTTACGGTCATCGTTGTTGCATCCGCCACCGACAGCATGGCATTAACGCCCAAGCCATTGGCAAAGCGATGCTGATAATCCAATGCCACTTCCCAGCCTCGGGTACGCAAATGTCCATAGTTGCCTTTGGGAGCTTTGGTTCCCAAAGTAAGGGGCAAGCTCTCTCCACCCACAATCATATCCTTGGTATTGCGTTCATACCACTCGAAGGTAAAGCCCAATTCGTTGTTCAAGAAACGCATGTCGAGACCAAGATTGAGCGTTTCTATACGCTGCCAACTGATGGCATTGTCTACCAAGGTGGGTGTTCCGTATGACGGACGACGTGAACCGTTGCCGGCCAGCCATGTGGTGAGACCGCTCGAAAGCACCGAACGATAAAGCGTATTGGCCACACTTTGGTCTCCAATGCTACCCCATGAGGCTCTCAACTTGGCAAACGACACTACCTTTTCTGCAAATTTCATGAAGGGTTCGCCTGTTACCACCCATCCGGCAGAGAACGATGGGAACCATTGCCAACGCAGATGCTCGGGGAATTTAGACGATCCGTCGCGACGCAAGTTGGCTTCAAAGAGATAGCGATCGGCAAAAGAGTAGTTGAAACGACCGAAATAGCCCAGTTGAGACTCCCAGTTTTTCTGCCCTTCCACAAATTGTTCGCCTGTTGCCAGGTCAAATTGCGGATTGCTTTGTTCTATCAAATTGGTCTTTCTACCTGTGTGCGAGTTCCATTGATTGGCCACTCTGTTCATACCCAACATCCACTTCAGACTATGCTCCTGATTCTTTCCTAAACGCAAGCGATAGGTGGTATAGAGGTTAAAGGTATTGTTGTCGGTAGAGCGATTATAATAGCGTATAGACGAAACCGAGTTCTGGTTATAATATTCTTGCACGGGGAACTTGTATCCCACAATGCCTCCGGTGTCGGTTATGCGTCCTTCTTCATCCACATAAACGGGATAGCCGTCGGCTGTCCATGGCACACCGCCATACCAGGTTAATCCGGCACGATACTGCACCACCGACGAATTGCGTTCTTCGGTTTGCCGGTCGTAAGTATAATCGGCCTTCAGGTCCCAGTCTTTGGTAAAGTTGAGCGTTACGCCGAGGTTCACATTATAATACTTATGTTGCAAATTGTCGGTATTGGAGGCTCTCATCTCGTAAATGGGGTCACGCAATTCGGTGTCGCCTTCCTTCACACCCATGGGCATCAAGCTACTCCATCTATAGAGATACAGCCAAGGGTCGGCAAGGGTTGTACCCACGCCGGGATAGCGTTTGTTGCGATCCGAATACATCGAACCCATGCGTATCGTTACAAACTTATTTATCTCGGAAGTGAGATTGATGGAGGCATTATAGCGTCTGAAATCGTCGTGTTTGGCCGGCTTGATCATTCCGGTCTGGTTGAGATATCCCAAACCAATGTTATAAGCCGTCTTACCCGACTTGCCCGCCACCGAAAGGTTGTGCGACATCGTGGGCGACCAATCACGAACCATGGCTTTTACACCATTGTATGTGCGATAACCAAACTTCTCTTTACCATCAAAATACCAGTCGCGGCCATACAATACGGGGTCGTTATATGCCACCTTATCGCCATACTTCTGCTCCCACTCGATGGCTTTTTCCAAACTTGCTTCATCGATACGCCAAAAACCACCGGCCGCACTCGTCTCTTGACGGTTGCGATGGGCATCCAGGGTATAACGCAAACCATCCACTCCACCCATCTCAATGGGTTTAGCCAGATGCTGCCACGAGAAGTTATTAGAATAGCTCACTTCAAAACGATCTTTATCGGCACCTGTCTTCGTGGTGATAAGAATAACACCGAAGGCTGCTTTTGCTCCATAGATAGAGGATGAAGCGGCATCTTTCAATACCGAAATCGACTGCACGTCGTTGGGGTTCACCATCTGAATACTGGGTATTTCCACATTATCCAAGAGGATGAGCGGCTTGTTGTTACCTGAGATTGAACCCACCTGACCGCGAATCTTAATCAAGGGATCGGAACCAATTTCGCCCGATGGCACCGTAACATTCATGCCCGGAACCACACCTTGCAAGCCACGGCCAATGTCGGCAATGGGGCGACTAGAGAGCGATTTGTTCACATCTACGCTCGTTACGGCTCCTGTAAGGTTGGCTTTCTTCTGTGTACCATAGCCAATAGCCACCACCTCGTTGAGCGTTGCCACATCTTCTTTCAAGACAACATTCAGCGTAGACTTGCCGCCCACAGCTATGTTTTGCGGCTTATAACCCAAATAAGACACCGTGATAACGGCATTGGGCGATACAGACGATAGCTTGAAGCGACCGTCTACGTCGGTGACGGTGGCAACAGAGGTACCTTTTACCACAACTGTAGCACCGATAATGGGTTCGCCTTGGGCATCGGTTACAACACCCGAGAGGCTGCGTTCGGCTTGCTGCAACACCGAAGCCACTGCTACTTGCTTGCCAGTGTCGGTGTCTACAGGCGATGTCGCCCAAACACCTAACGGCAATAATGCCAGCATATACAATACTTCCTTTCTGCAATTCATATTCGTCAATGGTTTTAGTAAGTATGTGTTATTAGTTAAAATTTTATTCTCTTCTATGGGTAGATAATGAATTGTTAGGCGTGTTATCATTTTAAGAGGGATGACCAGCAAGCTATTACGACGCAACAGTTGGCTTCATCCGGAGCAATTAAGGCTATTCTGATTACTGACTCAGACTGTCTTGCAGAGAAATTCAGTCTGTTTTGCACGGCAATCCGGCCTATTTTGCATCTTTCTATTTTGCATTTCGTCCTATCATCGTTTGTCTGTCAGTCTCTCACAACAAAATTATCATCATGCCATACAGCCATTCTTTCATGGCCATCGCCAAGGGTGACCATTCTCTTCGTTCATTCTTTTAAGGTTCTTTTCCACTAAGAATATAACTGTTTGCATCAATATGATATGTGGCAAAGATAGTAAAAAAGGGAACACAAAAGTGAAATGATATCAAAATAATAAGCTTTTCTATAGTTAAATTTTACAAAAATAAAACTCTAAAACAAAAAAAACAAGAAGCAATCGCTACAAAACACTGTCCTGACAATGAATAATCGGAGGAGAAAGACCGGTAGGACAGATTGGAGAAGTCAGACTTTGACGGCTTTCACATCACAAAAAATCGGACCGGTCAGATGGTGCTGACCGGTCCGATTTTCCTACGAACGTATTCTATAATAAAGATGTTGCCTTATCCAAGCACATGCAGATATTGCTCCAAGGGTATTCCTTTAAACTTATCTTCATTGCCTTGGTTGTGGCGAATGAGCTGATAAACAGCGTCCATGGCCTTGCGTGTGCTGAGCTTAAGGGGTGTTCCGTTGAGCAGATGGCCAATCAACACTGCCGAGAAGATGTCGCCTGTGCCGGGAAAACGCACAGGAATCTCTGTATAGGGCAGCACAAAAAATTGGTCAGTAGCGTGGTTATAACCAATAACGGCACTCTGACCGTCGACCTTTGCACTGGTTATCAACACCGACTTAGCTCCCATGGCGTGGAGTTTGGTTAAGAGTAGTTTGCCCTCTTCCATGGTGATGCCTTGTTCTTGATAAGGGGTATCGGTGAGATAACATGCCTCGGTGTAGTTGGGAAAAATCAAGTCGGCAACCGATATCATCTCTCGCATACTGTTAATGGCTGAGGGAGTGATGCCGTTATATAACTTTCCTTCGTCGCCCATGATAGGGTCGGTATAGACAACCGTACCCGACTGGGCTTGCTCGCGACAATAACGGGCAATAATGGCCGCTTGTTCTTCGGACGCTATAAACCCGGTGGCGATGGCATCGAACCTGAAACCCAGCTCTTTCCACACGGGAAAAACACTTTGGATATAGTCGGTGGTGTCAAGAATATGAAATTTTCCGTAATCCAGGGTGTTGGAAACCAGAGCCGTGGGCAGGTTATAAGTGGGATGACCGAAATAAGAAAGGATGGGAAGCATGGCTGCTGTGGCTACCTTTCCGTAGCCTGCCATGTCGTTGATAAGAAGTATTTGTTTGGCACTCATTGATGATTTGTGTTGCATTTTTGAGTTTCTAAATGGGTATGTCTTTAATTTTTTGAGCATCCAAGTTGATGATCTTTGAGAGGTGAGCCTTCAGTTTTTGCAGCTCTTCTATGCTTTTGCAGGAAGAATAAGATGAGGTAGGCAAGTCCGATTTATCCATACCTTCTTTCTTTCCTATCTATCTTCCTATTCCAACCTACTCTATACTCACAAGTTGAAACCTCGCTACTCGCCCACTACCACTCGTTTCTTCTGCGAAGTTACAACAAAATGGCGATATAGAGGAAGGAAACAGAGAATTAAATCAACCCGATAATGGGTTGAGCAGACGAGTGAACTCTAAAAAACCACATAGGGTTGTATGCGAGCAATCCATTCGTCGGTAATTTCAGGGATGAGTTTTAAGTCGGCAAGACTGCGTAAGTCGCCATGCAGACGGCGATAATCCACAATGGCTTTGGCACGATAAAAGCCTATATAAGGATGGCGTTTAAGTTGGTTGAGGGTGAGTTGATTGAGATTAAGAGGTTGAATCGAGGAGGCATCGGTGGGCGAAAGGGCGAAAAAACGGAGGGCGTCGGTAGGAAAATCGTCAATCTCTTTTAGCTGGTTTACATCCACAAAACCGCCCAACCGTTCACGATAACGCACGATTTGTCGGGCAAAATACGAACCAATGCCCGGCACCTTCTTTAATTGGGTGGTGTCGGCGGTGTTGAGCATCACTTGCTGTCCCTCACTTATTTTAAAGGGTTGCAACAACGTATCACGCCGAGTGGTTCGCTCTTCCTTCACTTCTGCAAAGAGTTCGGCTGCAGGCCGATAGTCGTCAGATATGCAAATATAGGGTTCTATCATCAGATAATGCTTGCGAGTGAGTCCGTAGACCTTAGCAAAGTCTGAGGGTTGACGATATATTCCACCCTTGGCACGATACTTCAAGATATTCTTCACCTGCCACGGCTGCAGGCCCAAAGCCAACAACTGCTGTGCAGTGGCGGTGTTAGGGTCGAAGGGTGAGAGTTGCAAGGTAGGTTTGATGGCTTCCAACTCCTGCAAGTCGTACTCACGTTCACGGTGTTGATGCCCCCGAGAAGAGGTCTTCACCTGCTCGGTCCCGGATGTGTCGTCCACCGACAGCGGTTGCCGGTTCATCCATCTCACCAGCAACAAGCCAACCACAAAGCACAGAAAAAGAAAGAGAATGACTTTTCTGTCCGACTTACTGAAATAGAAAAACTCTTTGAAAAACATGGTTACAGACAGGTATTGAATGATAAATGACAGGTTCTAAAAGGTGGAGACAAAAGCCGGCACACTTAAATCACCCCCAGCTGTCGCAGAAATATCGCCAAGATACATGCCGGACAGATATATCGAAGACAGAAATAATACACATGAAAGAAGGTAGACGAGAGGGTTCCATCATTGGTCAACTCGTCTCGAACCAACTTTTTGGGTACATACCAACCTAAGAAAAAGCAGGTGAGAAGCCCGCCGATAGGCAAGAACACTTGTCCTGTTACGAAATCGAAGACATCGAACAAGGCCTTTCCACCTATCATCAGCCATTCGCGACCCCCTAAGGAGAGCGAACAAAAGGTTCCTATCAACGTACACAAAAGGGTTACAATGGCAGCGGATTTCTTTCTGCTGATTTTAAATTCCTCACAGATAAAGACCGTACTCACCTCGTGCAACGAGATGAGCGAGGTGAGAGCTGCCAGTGTAAGCAGGGCATAGAACATCACAGCCACCAGGTTTCCCACGAGAGGAAGACCGCCAAAAGCTTGTTGAAAGACGGAGGGAAGCGTGATAAAGATAAGCGAAGGCCCGCTGTCGGGACTCACCCCAACCGAGAAGGCGGCAGGAAATATCACCAAACCGGCCAACACTGCCACAAAGCTATCTATAAAAGAGATTTGCAATGCGGTATTAAGCAAATTGGTTTTACGGTTAAAATAAGAGGCAAAGGTTGCATTACAAGCCATTCCAATACTTAAAGAATAGAACGCTTGTCCTAAAGCTGCCAAGAACACATCCGAATTAAGCTTTGACCAATCAGGATGAAACAAAAAGCGAATGCCGTCCCATGCTCCCGGCAACAGACAAGAAGCTACCACCGAAAGCAATAGAAGGATGAAGAGAGTGGGCATAAAAAGCTTTGAGGCTTTCTCTATTCCGCCACGCACACCACGAGTAATAACATAATGGGTAATGCCCAATATGGCGGCAGTCCACGCCACAGGAATCAGCGGATGAGCCATGAATGTACGGAAATAGGCAGTTATCTCTGTCGAATTACCCGACAGGTTGCCCGCCAAAGAGGCATAGACATACTGCATACACCATCCCGACACCACGGCATAATAACCCGTGATGAGGAATGCGGTGAACACTCCGAGAACGCCAATGTATTTCCATGGCTTGCCATTGGAGAGCTTGGCGTATGCCCGAGCTGTGTTAGCGGCTCCTCGACGACCAATAATAAATTCGCTAACCATACAAGGTATGCCTAAAAGAAGAATGCAAAAGACATAAACGAGCAAAAATACGGCACCGCCATTCTCACCCGTCATATAGGGGAAACGCCATATATTACCCAAGCCTACAGCTGCTCCTGCTGTGGCTAAAACCATACCTAACTTACTTCCAAAATTGATTCTTTCTCCTGACATTCTTGTAATTGCTAATATAAAAACGGCACAAAATTATTAATAAAAACAGATATTTCCTACTTAAACAATATGTTTTCTGCAGTTTTAAAAGCAAAACACCTAAATTATAGATAAATTATTATCAGAAGTATTGACTAAAATCAAAAATGGTAAGGAAAACAGTATGCCGGGCAAAAACCTTTTATATCCCCGAAATCAGAGTTAGTTAAGGAGTCAATTATAGTATGCTTGACATCGAACCGACGTTATTCTCTGTCGCGTTGCAATGTATCTTTCCACACAGAAAAGGGATAACCCAACAGGTGAGAATTGTAAAAACGGCGGTCGCCTGTCACCTCTCGCCCGATAAAGTCGGGCTTTTCGTAGGCTTCATCCTCGCTTTTCAGCTCCACCTCTGCCAAGATCAGACCCTCGTTAGCACCATAAAACTCGTCCACTTCAAAGATATGATTGCCCGATGGGATAAGAAACCGACGCTTGTCTATGACTCCTCCTCGGCAGAGTTGCATCAGCTGCCGAGCCTCTTCCAAAGCAATCTCTTTCTCAAACTCGTATCGCGTCATGCCTCCATTCATCGAACGCCCTTTGATGGTGAGGTAAGCCTCTTCGTCTTTTACCCTGATACGCACAGTAGCCCCATCACAAGGAATGTACCCTTGTTGGATGTGGCTACTGCTGATGGCACGACTTTTCCAGTCGAAACCTTCCTTGACGAGAAATTTACGTTCAATTTCCAATCCGCTCATCAGGCAAACTGCATCGCTAAAATAAGTGAAAGGATGGCAACAAAGACCAATCCTCCAACTAACCAAGCCATCACTTTCTTACCTTCCTGTTCTTGTCTTGCGGCACGTTTTGCTTGACGTTGCTTACTTTTTTCACTCATAGATTAATAGATATCCCTATGCCCCTAGAACAGAGGTGTGCCTCGCCGGGTTGCGATAGTGGCACAGTTAAACGATTAGGTTTCAGTGCAGGCTGCACGATAGCAGCCTGTATATGGAACGAAAGGTATGAGAGAAAACTCCCACCCCTACTCGTCGGTAACGGGGAACTCCATCAAATAAGCCTTGATAAAGCCGTCGAGCTTACCATCCATCACACCATCCACATCACCTGTTTGATAGTTGGTGCGGTGGTCTTTCACCCGTTTGTCGTCAAAAACATAACTTCTTATCTGGCTTCCCCATTCAATTTTCTTCTTTCCCGCTTCAATCTTCGCCTGTGCTTCCAAGCGTTTTTTCATTGCCCGGTCGTACAATTGCGACTTCAAAAGCCTCATTGCATTGTTTCTATTCTCCAATTGCTTGCGGCTTTCGGTGTTTTCAATAAGGATTTCTTCTTCCTCTCCTGTATCAGGATCGGTGTATTGGTAACGCAGACGCACACCTGTCTCCACCTTGTTAACATTCTGTCCACCAGCTCCACCACTTCTAAACAAGTCCCAAGACACTTTAGAGGGATCGACAAAGACTTCGATAGTATCGTCGACCAAGGGTGAAACGAAGACACTGGCAAAGCTGGTCATCCGCTTGCCTTGTGCATTATAGGGCGACACACGCACCAAACGATGTACGCCATTCTCGCTCTTCAAGAAGCCATAGGCATATTCGCCGCCTTCAATCTGCATCGTAACGCTCTTTATGCCGGCCTCATCGCCTTCTTGTAAGTTGCTGACTGTTACGCTGTGCCCATGTGCTTCAGCCCATCGCATATACATACGCATGAGCATCTGAGCCCAGTCCTGACTCTCGGTTCCACCCGCTCCGGAGTTGATTTTCAACACACAGTCCATGGGGTCTTCGGTCTGTCGCAACATATTCTTCAGCTCCAGGTCTTCTATGGCGTTGATGGCTTGACGGTAATTTTCGTCCACCTCTTCTTCCGTTACCATCTCATCGCGATAGAAATCGAAGGCCAACTGCAACTCGTCGGCACATTGTCGCACCAACTTATAGCCCGTAATCCATTTCTCTATGCCCTTAACCTTCTTCATTTGCTCTTGAGCTCGCTCAGGATTTTCCCAAAAGTCGGGGGCCTGTGTGCGGAGTTGCTCTTCTTCAAACTCCACCTTTTTCTTGTCTATATCTAAATACTTGTGCAGTGCCTCGGCACGTTCCAACACGTCTTTTAACTGGTCTGCTGTGATCATTCTATATCATTTTGGTACGAGAACTTGTCAACTTGTAACTTGTTAACTTGCCAACCGGTCAACTTGTTGCGGACTAACCCACAGGCTTACTCCGCAACTCGCCTCCTATTCCTCGTACATCTTCTCTATTTCTGCGGCATAATTCTTATTCAACACATTGCGTCTAACCTTCAAGGTATTGGTTAGTTCGCCTTTCTCCATACTCAAATGATGGGGCAGAAGGGTGAATTTCTTCACCTGTTCGTATCCTGCAAGAGTTTGCTGAAGGGTTGCAATGCGTTCGGCTATCATCTTATTGATTCGCTTGTCGGCACATAGTTCTTCTCTATCGGCGAACTTAATGCCACAATCGCGTGCATATTCTTCCAACAGACGATACTCGGGAACAATCAAAGCCGACACATACTTACGCTCATTGGCAATGATTACCACCTGATCGATAAACTTGTCAACCATCAAGGTCGACTCTATCATCTGTGGAGCTATATACTTGCCGT
>JALEWR010000154.1 GCA_022783515.1 Prevotella sp. | reverse complement strand
GTCTACCGCTTCGCTGTCTCCAAAGAGCGAGTTTTGTGCCTGTGCCTGCTCGGCTTGATAGAGCTGACCATATCTCACCAATATGTCAAGGAAAGAAGAGCCTTTGCTATCTTGTGCAAAATAGCGTTCACGATTGATGCCGAAGGCGTCGAAGCCACCGCCCAAAGCCAAACTTTCAAAGGCTTTACGATTGACAGCACTCAAATTGATACGCTGTACCATATCGAAGATGTCTTTATAAGGGCCGTTAACATCACGCTCGTGAAGGATGGCTTGCACAGCTGCATCGCCCATGCCTTTAATGGCTCCCAAACCAAAACGTATCTCGCCATGACTATTTACACTAAACTTCTGACGCGACTCGTTGACATCCGGCCCTAATGTTTTGATGCCCATCGAGCGACATTCTTCCATGAATTTCGTTATATCGGCAATGTTTGCAAGGTTTCGACTCATTACTGCCGCCATATATTCGGCAGGATAATGGGCCTTGAGATAGGCTGTTTGGAAAGCCACCCACGAATAGCATGTGGCATGACTCTTATTGAAAGCGTAGGATGCAAACTTCTTCCAGTCTTCCCAAATCTTGTTCAATACCTCCTTGGGATGACCGTTTTTCATTCCGCCTTCATAGAAAAGGGCCTCCAGCTCGTTCATCTTGTCGATGAGTTTTTTACCCATCGCCTTACGAAGGGTGTCACTCTGTCCGCGAGTAAAGCCCGCCAACTGACGCGACAAGAGCATCACCTGCTCTTGATAAACCGTAATACCATAGGTGTCTTTCAGATATTTCTCCATGCAAGGAATATCGTATTTCACCTTCGACGGGTCTTTTTTACGAGCAATAAAATCGGGGATATAATCCATAGGTCCCGGTCGATAGAGGGCGTTCATCGCAATCAGGTCCTCAAAAACAGTGGGTTGCAGCTCACGCAAATACTTCTGCATACCTGCCGACTCAAACTGAAAAGTACCCACGGTCTTACCTTCGCTATAGAGTTTGTAAGTCTTTTCGTCATCGATAGGGATTTTTTCGACATCAATAGCCTTACCTGTTGACAAACGAATGTTTTCTACCGCCTCCTTCAAAATAGATAAAGTCTTCAACCCGAGGACGTCCATCTTGATGAGTCCGGTCTCTTCTATCACATGACCGTCATATTGCGTACAAAGCAATTTGTGTCCGGGGTCCGCCTTGTCTTCGGCTGTTGACACCGGCACCCAATCGCTAATGGCGTCGCGACAGATAATAGTACCACAGGCATGGATACCGGTATTGCGTACCGTTCCTTCCAACATCTTGGCATACATCATCGTGTTACGCAAGCGAACATCGCTTGAGGCCTCCGCATTTTTTAGTTCGGGAATACTCTTAATGGCGTTTGCCACATTCATTTTCAAACCATCGGGCAACTTATCGGGGATGAGTTTACACAATCGGTTCACCTCATCCAATGGCACTTTTTCGATACGAGCGACATCCTTAATGGAGTTTTTGGTCGCCATTGTACCATATGTTATAATATGTGCCACCTTGTCATGTCCATACTTGTCTTCGACCCACTCCAACACTTTGTTACGTCCGTCGTCGTCGAAGTCGGTATCAATATCGGGAAGAGAAATACGATCAGGGTTAAGAAAACGCTCAAACAGCAAATCGTATTTGATAGGATCAATCTTTGTAATACCCAAACAATAAGCCACAACCGACCCTGCAGCCGATCCACGACCAGGACCCACCATGACGCCGAGTTCGTTTTCAGCCGAGTTAATGAAATCTTGCACAATGAGGAAATAACCCGGGAAACCCATCGTCTTCATGATATGAAGTTCGAAGTTGATACGTTCTACCACCTCATCCGACAATGGTGTTTCATAAAGACGATTGGCACCATCGTATGCCAGCTTAGCCAGATAGTCGGCTTCAAACTTTATTCGATACAACTTGTCAATGCCGCCAAGCTTCTGTATCTTCTTTTCACCCTCCTCGCGGGGTAAGGTATTCTCGCCGTTTTCGTCGCTGGTAAATTCCTTAAAAAGTTCTTCCTCTGTGAATTTCTCACGCCACAACTGCTCCGTTCCAAAGTCTTCGGGAATGGGGAAGAAAGGCATGATGGGAGCATGGTCGATAGAATAGGTTTCCACCTTATCCAAAATCTCTACCGTATTACGCATTGCTTCGGGCAGATCGCCAAACACCTCATTCATCTCCTCACGCGTCTTGAACCACTCTTGCTTAGAATAGAGCATACGATTGGGGTCGTCAAGGTCTTTGCCTGTAGACAGACAAAGCAAGTGATCGTGGGCTTCGGCATTCTCTCTGTCCACAAAATGAGCATCGTTGGTACAAACAATCTTTACATCGAACTCCTTAGCCAGCTCTATCATCGCCTTGTTGGCCACCTGTTGCAAGGGAAACGCCTCTCTGTTAGCACGCAAGTTAGGGTCACGCACCTCATGTCTTTGCAGCTCCAAATAGAAGTCGTCACCAAACACTTTCTTATGCCAAGCCACCGATTCGCGGGCTCCTTCCATGTCGCCCTTCACTATTTTACGCGGAATTTCACCTGCCAAACAGGCAGAACAAACAATAAGCCCTTCGTGATATTTCTCCAAGTCTTCCCGATCGGTTCTGGGTCGCATATAATAGCCATCGACCCATGCACGCGAAACCAACTTGATGAGATTTTTATAGCCTTGATAATTCTTTGCCAATACAATAAGGTGATAGCCACTCATGTCGCCCGCCGCCTTCTCCTTATCGGTCTTTCGACGGCGTGCCACATACATTTCGCAACCCAAGATGGGTTTAAACTCGGGTTTACCTTCGGCTTTTAGTTTTCCATTGACTTTCTTACAATAATTGAAAAATTCCTTCGTTCCAAACATGTTTCCATGGTCGGTGAGTGCCATACCACGCATTCCATCTGCCACGGCTTTGTCTACCAGTTTTTGAACGCTTGATTGTCCGTCCAAAATAGAATAATAGGTATGCACATGAAGATGTACAAAATCTTCCATCAGCTAATTATCTTTGTCGTGTAAATCTCTTTTTTTCTTCTCCAAAGTTACCCCATATATTCCAATTCAACAAAAGAATGGCCCTAAAAGTTTGTTTCTTATACAAAAAAAAGGTATCTTTGCAATCATTTAAAACACTCAATCCATTTATGAGTAACAGAATTAAAAAGCTTAAGAAAGTCCGTATTCATCGTGAAGGTACAAGAACCATTGTACTGAGTCTTATCGCATTAGCTGTTATTTCAGCAATCCTTTGGTTTTGCATCAACTCTAAGATTCTCTTTTGGTGTTTCCTTGCCATCTTCGGTCCCATATTTCTTATTATCGTTAATTTCTACCGTTGTCCCATCCGATTATTCAAAGGAGAGACCGACAAGCTTATTGTGGCACCTGCCGACGGCAAGATTGTGGTAATTGAAGAAGTGGAAGAAAAACAATACTTCAAGGACAAACGCCTCATGGTGTCCATCTTTATGAGTCCGCTCAACGTTCATGCCAATTGGTTTCCTGTAGATGGAAAGGTGAAATTTGTGAAGCATGTCAGCGGAAACTTCCACAAAGCTTGGTTGCCTAAAGCCAGTGAAGAGAACGAACGTGCAGATACGATGATTACAACACCCGAAGGTGTAGACATTCTTTGCCGTCAAATAGCGGGGGCTATGGCCCGACGCATCGTGACATATGCCAAAGCCGGCGATGAGTGTTTCATCGACGAACACTTAGGTTTTATCAAGTTGGGTTCGCGTGTCGATCTCTATCTGCCGCTCGGAACAGAGATTTTTGTCAATATGGACGAGTGTACCGTAGGTAATCAAACCATCATCGGCCGTCTTCAGTAAGCATTTTTCTATTAGGTTTTTCCTCTTTATATAATATGAAAAGGAAAAACACAGACTATTATAAGCATGACATTCAAGAAACATATTCCCAACATCATAACCTGCTGCAACCTCATTGCAGGATGTTTTGCGTGCATTAGTGCTTTGACTGGTTATTTGGACAATGCTTTCTATTTGATTATTGCAGGTGCTATCTTCGATTTCTTTGATGGTATGGCAGCACGTTTGCTCAAGGTTTCTTCACCCATTGGCAAAGAACTCGACTCGCTGGCAGATGTCGTAACCTTTGGAGTTGCTCCCTCGATGATGCTGTTTTACACGCTGTCTGTCATCGAAAAACCCAACGGGTTCTACCCCATTATGGGTTATACTCCTCATTTAGCCTTTGTCATGGCTGCTTTTTCGGCTTTGAGATTAGCCAAGTTTAACCTCGACACCCGACAAACGACCTCGTTTATTGGCTTACCTACACCTGCCAACGCCTTGTTTTGGGGAGCATTGATTGTAGGAAAAGATATCGATTTGAGTACCAGCCCCAATACCTTCTTCCTACTCTTGGCTTTACTCGCCTTTGCTTGTTGGATATTGGTGGCCGAAATTCCCATGTTTGCCCTGAAGTTCAAGCAATGGGGATGGAAAGGCAACGAAGTGAGATATTCCTTTATCCTTAGCTGCATACCCATCTTGGCTTTCTTCCAACTCTTTGGTTTGGCCATCATCATTGCATGGTATATTGTGTTATCAGTAGTATTACATTTACGTCATCAATCGCAATAATGTTTAAACTCTTACTTTTCCTACTCTTTCTCATCATCCTTGTCCCCATCATTCTCTTACTCTTGGGCGTCTCGTTTCTTAAACGAAATATTGGTGCAGCACAGAGAATGAGAGACCAATATACCAACCGACAGCACAATGGAGGATACGATTACAAACACGGAAACAATCGTAGTAAAGACGATATCATTATCGACCGCAGAAGTAAAGAACAAGCCGAACAAAAGATTTTTGACAAGAACGAAGGCGAATATGTAGACTTTACAGAAGATTAATGGTCTATACATAATCTTGTCTGAAGAAATAAAGCAGCACCATTTGTTACAAAACAAGCGTTGCCCCATCGACAAGCGGATAATATCAGCTTATCAATGGGGCAACATTTTTATTTTCTATTTTCAAAAATTGCTTATCCGTTCAAACCTGCCAGCAACTTTTCAACGTGCTGTTCTGCCTTACCGGCCATAGCAGGATCAACCTTACCATCACCCATATTAAAACAACCACCACAAAGAACGAAACCTTTATAGTTCATATTACAGTATGAGAAGGTGGTGCGGAAACGTTTGTTGAAATCTTCAACGGTCAAACCTGCAGCACCACTTTCATATACCTCAAGGGGCGATCCTGATGTTGCACCCACAATGATTCTCTTTCCTTTCAAAGCCTTACCTTCACTTCCATAAGCCCAACCATGTTGGAACACTTCTTCTATCCATCGCATCACGATAGCAGGCATAGAAAACCAGAAGATGGGTACCTGAATAATCACAGTATCTGCCCAAGTCAGTTTCTCTTGTTCTGCCTTCACATCAATGGCAAAATTGGGATAAAGCTGTGCCAAATTTGTTTCTTTCAACTCGGGAATATTCTTTTTAATATTCTCAACAATCATCTTGTTGGCAACTGAAATCTGCTCATAAGTATGCCCCGTAACGAGCAATACATTTCCTAATGTCTTTGTTTCCATCTTTCTTGACTTATTTATATATATTCTTGTTCTGTTGGGTAGTAATGGGATTTGCATGAAATTTACTCACTTTCTCCGTGAAGTTAACCGAGGATATCTTTTGCTTCAATCATGTCCGTAAGCTATCTTTCAGCTATTGAGAGTACCTCTCTACTCCTTTAATTACATAATTTAAATACCAGCATTACCTTATTCAGAGTAGTACATTATCCTAAATACCTCACACAGCAAAGGTACAGATTAATTTCATCCAACCATCTTTTTCTTTGTTATTTAAATTCAAGAAAAACTTAAATGAGTTTAAGAAGGTGAGTGGATGAGTTGGGAAGTTGATTGGGTTATGAGCTGATAAGTCGGAAAGGTAATGCTCATATCTTTGCAGAAAAAACAGAAGAACAAGGGAACAATTCCTATTCAAAACACCAACAGAAGAGTTTTACGGAAGAATCAAGTGATTTTGCACTTGCCGGTTGACGATATGAATTGATACACTTATGAGTTTTAGCGGACAACAATAGTAAAAAATGCCCAATTATTTATTGCTCTTTTGCTCCGCATAAAGGTCAATTTATTGAACAAGAGAAAAAAGGGCTGCAAAGATGCAAGTTTTATCCACCACTGATTATCAAGCACTTACAACCTCTTCACATTTATTACTCTGTAAAAGGTATGCTTTCGCCCTGCAAAAGCATACCTTTTACAAGACGAAAGCACGTCTTTGAGGAGATAAAAGGATGCTTTTGAGCCGACCAAAGCATACTCTTGGCAGTAAAAAACAAGAAAAAACAGCCCTTCAACGCAAAAAATACTTTTTTTTAATGCATTGACGGATTGTTTTCAATCGGAAAATTCTCTAAAATAAAAAAAGTTGTTGTCAAGAATAATAACCATAAACATGGAAATTGCAGAATTTACGAGAGTGGTCAAAGAAGATGAGCAGGCCCCACCCAATCGTCAACTCATCAACTCAAAAACCCATCATTTCTCAACGGACAAACGCACTGCTTTGTCCAACCATTCAAAACCCTATCAACTCAAAAATTCATCAACTCACAAACTCGATTCTCCCTCTTATCTCGTCAGCGAGAACTTCAGGCTAAGACCAAAATCGTGAGTGGTCATGGGATAGGTGTTGCTACTGAGCAATGGTGTGTTGGTTTGACTATCGTAATAGAAGCTCATGGTGAGCATTCGAGATAAAGCATAGTCGGCATTGAAACTCAACTTAAACGCACTGTTACCGCTGCTCGCCGTACTGGTGATAGTGGCGATGTCGCGAATGATATTGGCTTGTCGGCGTAAGCTAAGGTCCAGACGCAAATTGAGGTCGTGATTGAAACCATTGCGATTGGTATTCGGCTTGCTCGTGGTGGCACTGTTATCGGCTTTCTTGCTGTTCTTTCCACCTTTCACCTCACGATGATTCTTGGCACCGAAGAGCTTAAAGTTGTTGATACGATAGCCCATACCCAGCACCCAGTCCTTACTGCTTGCCTCGTTTATCTGCACACTCGTTGTACTCAAGCTCAACACACGCGTAGAACGATATTCCAATTTGGCCGTCATATTGTTGTTTAGCGTTACGTCGACACCCAACAGCGGTGAGAAAGTTTCGTTAATGCTCACCGTCGACACGTTGTACATACTACTGGGAATGGGGTTGCCCGTGGTGGCGTTGATGATAAAGCCCAAGCCATTCATATATTCCATATAGGTGCTGTACGAGCTATAGGCTCCCACCGAATAGACACTCTTGTACGAATGGTTGATGTTGACACTTTTGAAGATGTCGCGGAACCATGTAAGCTTACTCAAACCGCTGTAACGCAAGGTCCAGTTGGGTAGCATACGCGTAAGCGAAGGGAAGATAGAAAGCGAATTGCCACCCATCGAGGTATAAGCCGACAAGAAGGCAGGAACCATCACATCGGCACCATACTTATTCACTTCACCATTTACCGGACTAAAGGGACGGCCTGCCAAGGGCGTACCTGCGGGATAGACAGCATCGGCATACTGTGCCTCTACCCTACTGCGGAAGAGGTCCAACGAGTGGCAGAACTGCTCGAAAGTGGCACTCTTATAGCCGTTCTTAGCGTTGCCCATGCCCTCGAAGGCACTACCCAGCGAGATGGTTGTCATGGTAAACGTACCACTTTGTGTGGTGGGATTACCCACATACATATATTGCACGCTCTTCGCCGTGGTTTGCATACGAGATGCATGGAGGTCGATTTTGAGATTGCGGATAGGTTCGAGCGTTGCCCTCACTTGTATATCCTCGGTACGAGAGGTTGCTGCAGGCGTGGCTACCGAATCGTTGAGCAGCAACCAATTATTACGGCGTGCCTTCTCAATATAAGAATCGTCTATCAATCCGAAGGCAAAGTCCAAGCCCGGCGACATCATCTGGGTACGATTGGTCTGTCCGAAAGCGTCGCCAATGGTAGGCAGGAAGCCCGGCAACGACATCGAATACTGGTTGCGATAAGATACACTCACATTGCGAACCATCATCAAGAGGCGTGCCATGCTCTGTGCTGTCTTATACCATTTCAGGTTT
>JALEWR010000014.1 GCA_022783515.1 Prevotella sp. | reverse complement strand
CGTTTGATGAATGATGAGAAGGACGAGTGTAGGCCGGAAATTATTCTTCAGTGTCGTGGGCATCTTTATTGTCTTTGCCACGGCTTTTATCTTGTTTCAGTATTCTCGTGAAAAGCAGTATAAGGTTGATGCTTTGACGCATCGCTTGCAAGGCTATAACCTGCGAATGGCAGAAATCTTGCAGTTTTATGGCAATAAGGACGAGAAAACACTGGAAAATTATGTGCGGCACCATCATATTCCCAAGTTGCGAGTAACCTTACTGGATGAGCAAGGGAGGGTCTTTTATGATAGTAAGGTGAAGAATTATGCCGCCATGGGCAATCATTCTAAACGCAAGGAAGTGCAAGAGGCCCTTCGGTATGGGGCGGGTAATGCCACCGAACGTAAAAGTAGTACACTGGCACTTCCTTATTTTTATTCTGCCACCTATATTGCGAAAGACAAATATATCATTCGCACGGCTCTTCCTTACGACAATATACTTGCCATTTCGTTGCAAGCCGACCAGCATTTTCTGTGGTTTACTCTCACCACTATGGTCATTCTCTCCTTATTGTTATATAGGTTTACCAGTAGGTTAGGGGCAAACGTCAAGAACCTGCGTATCTTTGCTTATCGTGCCGATCATGGAGAGGCGATTGACACCGAAGACTTGATAGATTTTCCCAACGACGAATTGGGCGAGATTGCCGAGCGAATTGTTAAGATTTACAGACGTTTGCAAAGCACCAAACAAGAGCAAGACGTATTGAAACGGCAACTGACACAGAATATTTCGCATGAGTTGAAGACACCTGTGGCAAGCATTCAGGCTTATTTGGAGACCATCTTGCAGAACCCGCAGATTAATGAGGCAACCAAAAAACAATTTTTAGAGCGTTGTTACATGCAGTGCGAGCGTCTTTCGGCCTTGCTTCACGACATTTCAACACTCAACCGACTGGATGACGCTCCTGCTATGACACGTTTTGAAATGGTGGATATGGTGGAGATAATTGAAGACATCAAGCAACAGACAGCCTTGCAGATGGAGGCAAAGCGAATGACTTTTGTTACCCATTTGCCTGCTGAAATTAAGGTGCAGGGTAATCCTTCATTGCTTTATAGTGTGTTTAATAATCTCACCAACAATGCCATTGCCTATGCCGGAGAAGGCACAACCGTAACCGTTGAGGCCCGGAAAGATGGCGATAAGTGGCGATTCTGCTTTAGTGATAACGGCATCGGAGTGGCTCGCGAACATTTGCCACGCATCTTTGAACGGTTCTATCGCATAGATAAAGGGCGTAGCAGAGAGATGGGAGGTACAGGCCTTGGTCTGGCTATTGTCAAGAATGCCTTACTGATACATGGCGGAACGATAACGGCTAACAAGAATAACGACCAAGGATTGAGGTTTGATTTTTATATGAAGGCATAGGAAAAGATATGAACATTACTACCGCAAAACCCACCCAAGCATCGCAAATAGCTAAGCTCATCATGGAAGCGATGAACCACGAATGTTGCCAATATTTTGCAGGAGAGCATCATACATTAGCCGATTTTCATCGAGTACTTACCGAATTGGTGCGTGCCGACAATAGTCAGTATAGTTATCGTAATGCCTTGGTGGCACTAACCGCTGATGAAAAGGTGGCAGGTGTGTGTGTATCTTATGATGGTGCGTGCCTTATCGAATTGCGAAAGGCATTCCTCAAGGCATGCAAAGAAAATTTCAACCAAGATTTTTCGGACATGCCCGAAGAAACTTCGGCGGGCGAGTTATATATAGACAGTATAGCCGTAGATGAAGGTTATCGCGGTCAAGGACTTGCCAAACAACTCTTGCAAGCCACCATCGACAAAGCTCGAGATATGAATATCAACAGAGTTGGCTTATTGGTAGACAAAGGAAACCCACAAGCCGAGCGACTTTATCATGCCGTTGGCTTTCGCTATGAGAATGATAACATGTGGGGCGGACATCCCATGAAGCATTTGGTTTATACAATTGCATCTGCTCAAGAGTAGATAGAGCAGATGAATTGACAAGGTAACAAATAGACGAGTTGATAAGGGAGATGGTTTTACTTTTCATCCATTGGGTGGATTATGAGTAACTCCCTTGTCAACTCGTCTGTTTATCGGGTCGTTCACTTCTTTGCGAAGTAATGTCCTTGTTAACTTGCCAATTCGTTAACTCGTCAACAAAATTATTTCAATTCGTCAACTCCATTTAAAACAACGCTCTTTCTGCCCAGTAAACAAGTATACCGGCGAGATAGCCAACGAATGCAATCCAAGTGATTTTCTTGAGATACCAGCCGAAGGTAATCTTTTCCAAGCCCATTACAACCACACCAGCCGCACTACCAATGATAAGCATTGAACCGCCCACACCGGCACAGTAGGCCAGCAACTGCCAGAAAATGCCGTCTACAGCCATATCTCCCATTGCCGCAATGGGATACATCTTCATACATCCTGCCACCAATGGCACATTATCGACGATGCTTGAAGCTACACCGATTGCACCTGTTACGAGATAGTGGTTTCCGCCGCTTATATGCTCTAAACCTTGACCTAAGGCGGTAAGAACACCAATCTCGGCCAGACAGCTCACAGCCATCAATATACCCAAGAAGAAGAGAATGGTGGTCATGTCAATCTTGCGGAGCAGCGTACTCACACGTTTGCCCATAGGGTCTTCGGTGTGATGGTAGTAGCGATGGAATATTTCGGTGGCAGTCCACAATAGACCTAACACCAAAAGGATGCCCATGAAAGGGGGAAGATTGGTGAGATAGCGGAAGATAGGCACAAAAATCAAACCACCTACACCAATGAAAAACAATATGTTGCGTTGTGTTTTGGAGAATAACACTTCTTCTTTTGCTGCATCATTGCCCTTCATCGGTGCCAAATCTCCTTTCAGCATAAACTGCATAATGAATGCAGGCACAAGCATAGACACTAGCGAAGCCAAGAAAATTTCGGTGATAACACCCTTGGTCGTTACCATTCCTGCAATCCAGAGCATGATGGTTGTTACGTCTCCGATGGGCGAGAACGCACCACCAGAATTGGCGGCAATAATCACTAATGAAGCATAGATAAGGCGGTCTTTGTGGTCTTGCACCAACTTACGCAATACCATAACCATCACAATACTTGTGGTGAGGTTGTCGAGGATGGCAGAGAGGATGAAGGTCATGAAGGCTATACGCCACAACAAAGCACGTTTGCTCTTGGTTTGGATGGCATCACGCACAAAATTAAAACCGCCATTGCTGTCCACAATCTCAACAATGGTCATGGCACCCATTAGAAAAAATAAGGTTTCGCCTGTTTCACCAAGATGTTCTTTCAGCTTTTCGGCAATGTGAGCCAACATGTTAGTTGATTCGCCGGCTAAGGCACCGGCCTCGTGCAACATATAAGACGCAGGGTCGACCATGAAGAGTGTCCAACAAGCCACGCACATAAGAAGTGCCACGGGAGCTTTGTTCACCTTCGTAACGCTCTCTAAGGCTATACAAAAGTAGCCTACAATAAAAACAATAACGATTGCTAATGTTAAAGTTGTCATATTGAATGTTTTGTTGTATAATTGTTAGAAAATAATGTCTGCAAAGATAAAACATTATTTATGATACGTTTCCGATACACCTATTTAATTATTAGAATATCCGTCGCTGTCCCTTCTTTTTTTCGTTAGTTAAGCAAAAGGGGGGCAAATTGTATTTTGCATATTGCAATTTGGAGGGTTTGAATGTGGCAAATGTTAAGAGCAAAGACGCAAAGGCTGTGGAATAAAAAAGAGAAACAGACTGAATTGAGGAGTAGAATAGCCTATAACGTCTGTCAGAACAGTCTGAATTCATGTCCAATTTAGCCTGTATTTAAGGCTGGAAGTTTGTGATTTGTAGGGTAAACCTATGTATTCGTTCGCCAAGAAATGGCTGAATTCTGTTGTGTCAGGTTGTGTGTGTGTCGTTGCTGTTTGGGTTTTTGAGTTGTATATTGTGATGTGTGTCGTTGCCTTTACTCTTTTCTTTGGATTTACCTTTGCTTATTTCAAGTAAGAATGGCAGAGAAAAACATGCGGATAAGTCAATTTGTCATATCCTTGTCAGTAGTTTTCGTCTCTTCTGCTTTGGCATACCCTTTGTTAAGAAGATAGCGAGCAGCCAACCCAAGAAATTAGCAAAGGGAAAGGGTTGCAGATAAAAATAAAGTAGAAAATTAAAAATAAAAAAATATATCATTATGGGAAAAATTATTGGAATTGACTTAGGAACTACAAACAGTTGCGTTTCTGTATTTGAAGGAAACGAACCCGTAGTAATTGCCAACAGCGAAGGTAAACGTACAACACCTTCTGTGGTAGGTTTTGTAAAAGACGGTGAGCGTAAGGTGGGCGACCCTGCTAAGCGTCAAGCCATTACTAACCCGCAAAACACCGTGTATAGCATCAAGCGTTTTATGGGTGAAACATACGCTCAAAGCCAAAAAGAAGCACAACGCATGCCTTACACCGTGGTAGACGAAGGCGGACTTCCACGTGTAGACATCGACGGACGTAAATATACACCGCAAGAAATTTCGGCAATGGTTCTTCAGAAAATGAAGAAGACTGCCGAAGATTATCTCGGACAAGAAGTTACAGATGCAGTAATCACCGTTCCCGCTTATTTCTCTGATTCACAACGCCAAGCTACAAAAGAAGCCGGTCAGATTGCAGGTTTGAACGTGCAACGTATCGTAAACGAACCTACAGCAGCAGCCTTGGCATATGGTGTGGACAAGTCGAATAAAGATATGAAAATTGCCGTTTTCGACCTTGGTGGTGGTACATTCGATATTTCTATCCTTGAGTTTGGTGGCGGTGTGTTTGAAGTTCTTTCAACTAATGGTGATACCCACCTTGGCGGAGACGACTTCGATCAGGTGATTATCGATTGGTTGGCTAATGGATTCAAGGCAGACGAGGGTATCGACTTGACCAAAGATCCTATGGCAATGCAACGTTTGAAAGAGGCTGCCGAGAAAGCTAAGATTGAACTTTCAAGCACCACATCAACCGAAATTAACTTGCCTTATATCTCAGCAGAAGGTGGTGTACCCAAGCATTTGGTTAAGACTTTGACTCGTGCTCAGTTCGAGCAGTTGGCACATGGTTTGATTCAAGCTTGTTTGATTCCCTGTCAGAACGCAGTGAAAGATGCCAAAATTTCAACTTCAGATATCGACGAAGTAATCCTCGTAGGTGGTTCAAGCCGTATTCCTGCGGTGCAAACCTTGGTGAAAAATTATTTTGGTAAAGAGCCTTCAAAAGGCGTTAACCCCGACGAAGTGGTGGCAGTGGGTGCAGCTATTCAAGGTGCTATCCTCAATAAAGAAAGTGGAGTGGGCGACATCGTATTGCTCGACGTTACTCCTCTTACCCTCGGTATCGAAACAATGGGTGGCGTAATGACCAAGTTGATTGAAGCCAACACCACCATCCCTGCCAAGAAGAGCGAAACATTCTCAACTGCAGTGGACAACCAAACTGCTGTAACCATCCACGTTTTGCAAGGCGAACGTCCTATGGCGGCACAGAACAAAAGTATCGGTCAGTTCAACCTCGAAGGCATCGCACCGGCTCGTCGCGGTGTACCACAAATCGAAGTAACATTCGACATCGACGCCAACGGTATTTTGAACGTATCGGCTAAGGATAAGGCCACAGGCAAAGAGCAAACCATTCGCATCGAAGCATCAAGTGGTTTGAGCAAAGAAGAGATTGAACGCATGAAGGCAGAAGCTGAACAAAATGCAGCATCTGACAAGGCAGAACGTGAGAAAGTGGATAAGTTGAACCAAGCCGACTCTATGATTTTCACCACCGAAAACTTCTTGAAGGACAATGCCGACAAGGTTCCGGCTGACCAAAAAGCAGGTATCGAAACAGCGTTGCAACAACTCAAAGATGCTCATAAGAGTGGCGATGTGGCAGCTATTGACACTGCTATCAACAACCTCAATCAAGTGATGCAGGCTGCCAGTGCTCAGATGTACAGTCAGGCTGGTGCTCAACCCGGTGCCGACCAAGGTTTCCAAGGCGGGGCTGGTGCGGGTCAGCAGTCGCAAGGCGGTGCCGACGACACTGTTCAGGATGCAGATTTCGAAGAGGTGAAATAAGCACATAGAGAAATAAGAATACAATATCAAATGGAAAGCGTGTAGCTCAATGAGTTACACGCTTTTCTTGTTTTTGGCCGTACACAATAATATTGCTATCTTTGCGTTATTATTATAAACATC
>JALEWR010000127.1 GCA_022783515.1 Prevotella sp. | reverse complement strand
AAAGGGATTGGGACCCGCTCCTTCGTATAGTGCATCGAAAGCATACCAAAACACCTATATTCAAGCCTTGGAACAGTTGGCTGACAATCAACATCTCAACATCCGCTTCACCGACATCCGACCCGGTTTTGTCGACACTCCCCTTTTAAATAGTGGCACTTACCCCATGCTTCTATCGGTAGAACCTGTGGCAAAAGAGATTGTCAGAGCCATAGAAAGCCGCAAGCATATACGCATTATCGACTGGAGATATCGCCTATTGGTGTTCTTTTGGAGGCTTATCCCCAACATTATATGGAGAAAACTGCCACTCGTAAAAAGGAAGTAAAATCAGATTTCGGATTGAGTTAACAAGTGAACAAGTAAACACACAAACGGGCAAGTTATCTCTCTCTTAATTCTCTTCCTTTAAAAGTGCGGAAGAAAGGAACGTTGAAAGAATCTACAGGTTATTTATCCACAAACTCATCAACTTATAAAGTCATCAGTTGTCAGTTCTCTTTATACAGAATCGACACATCACTGACATTTTGACAGAAATACGTAACAAACTTCATTTCAAGTGGGTTTGGCACGCTTTTCGTTAATAGAGCATCAACAGCTCATGCCCATCAGTATGAGCAAATAAAGGAAAGAAACAATCACAAAATTAAAATAACACAATTATGAACATTCAACCATTAGCAGACAGAGTGTTGGTACTTCCTGCACCTGCAGAAGAAAAAGTTGGCGGAATTATCATTCCCGATACAGCTAAAGAAAAACCACTCACAGGAACAATTGTTGCAGCCGGAGAAGGAACAAAAGACGAGCAAATGATTTTGAAAGAAGGCGACAAGGTTTTGTATGGTAAATATGCTGGAACCGAACTCGAATTTGAAGGAGAAAAATATCTCATCATGCGTCAGAGCGATGTTTTGGCGGTGGTAAAGGGCTAAGACCTGCAACCAATGCAAGGATGTTATTAATGAATATACATATTTATATAAAGTAGAAAAATCATGGCTAAAGAAATTAAATTCGATATAGAAGCACGCGACTTGTTGAAAAACGGCGTAGACAAATTGGCAAATGCCGTAAAAATAACATTAGGTCCTAAGGGTCGTAACGTGGTAATCGAAAAGAAATTCGGTGCTCCACAAATCACCAAAGACGGTGTTACCGTAGCTAAAGAAATTGAGTTGGAAGACCATTTTGAAAACACCGGTGCCCAACTCGTTAAGAGTGTGGCAAGCAAAACCGGTGATGATGCTGGTGATGGAACAACAACTGCAACCATCTTGACACAAGCCATCGTTCACGAAGGCTTGAAAAATGTTACTGCCGGTGCAAATCCTATGGACTTGAAACGTGGTATCGACAAGGCGGTAAAAGCTGTTGTGGAACATATCAAGGCAAGTGCAGAACAGGTAGACGATAACTACGACAAGATTGAACAAGTGGCGACAGTAAGTGCGAACAACGATGCAGAAATCGGTAAGTTGCTGGCTGACGCTATGCGTAAGGTGAGCAAAGACGGTGTTATCACTATCGAAGAAAGCAAGAGTCGTGAAACCAGCATCGGCGTAGTTGAGGGTATGCAGTTCGATCGTGGATATCTCTCCGGCTACTTCGTTACTGATACCGACAAGATGGAGGCCGTAATGGAAAATCCCTATATCTTGATTTACGATAAAAAAATTAGCAATCTGAAAGACTTCTTACCCATTTTGCAGCCTGCAGCCGAAAGTGGACGTCCCTTGTTGGTTATCGCTGAGGATGTAGATTCAGAGGCATTGACCACTTTAGTGGTTAACCGCTTGCGTGGAGGTTTGAAGATTTGTGCAGTGAAAGCTCCTGGCTTTGGCGATCGTCGCAAAGCTATGCTGGAAGATATAGCCGTGTTGACCGGCGGTCTTGTTATCAGTGAAGAGAAAGGTTTGAAGCTCGAGCAAGCCACATTAGAGATGATGGGTACTTGCGATAAGGTGGTTGTATCTAAGGATAACACAACTATCGTTAATGGTGCGGGCGACAAACAACTCATTGCCGACCGAGTGGCTCAAATCAAAAACGAAATTGCCAATACCACAAGTGCATACGATAAAGAGAAGTTACAAGAGCGTTTGGCTAAACTCGCTGGCGGTGTAGCAGTACTCTATGTAGGTGCTAACAGCGAGGTTGAAATGAAAGAGAAGAAAGATCGTGTAGATGATGCTCTCTGTGCAACCCGTGCTGCCATCGAAGAAGGTGTCGTTGCCGGTGGCAGTACCACATATATCCGTGCCTTGGAGGCTTTGAAAGCCGTGAAAGGTGACAACGCTGATGAGCAGACAGGTATCAATATCATTGAGCGTGCCATTGTTGAGCCATTGCGACAGATTGTTGCCAACGCAGGAGAAGAAGGTGCCGTGGTTGTTCAGAAGGTGCGTGAAGGCGAAGGCGACTTCGGTTATAACGCTCGTACCGGTCAGTATGAAGACATGCGTAAGGCCGGTATCATCGACCCGGCAAAGGTTGCTCGCGTAGCTTTAGAAAACGCTGCATCTATCGCAGGTATGTTCCTTACCACCGAATGTTTGATTGTTGACAAACCATCAGACACTCCTGCCATGCCAATGGGCAATCCGGGAATGGGCGGTATGATGTAATCTCTATATCATAACAATATAGAAAAAAGGCATCGGTCTATCATGACCGATGCCTTTTTTATTGATACGTCTGTTAGAAAGAGAGAGTTCTAACCTCTATGGCTTTATTTCACTTAGATGCCGGATTGGTGTTCATCCCTCAAAAGGTCGTTAACAGTCTTCACTGGATTGAACGTTGCTACCGGTACTTCTACGAAAATAGTATTCCAATCGCTCATCGCACCATTCCAAAGTCCGGGCAATTCGAGAGCCTTTAATTCTTTTCCATTCTTACTTTTCGAACTGATAAAACCGGTTTGTCCATCCACATAAGCAGGAAGATGGAAAGGTTTGCCTTGATAATTGCGAATTCCTGCCACCAAATCTACCGGATTAAAGTGGGTGCCTTCTTTGAACATACGCACATATTCGATGCTGTTGGTGTCAATCTGACTACTTTCTAATATCTGCAAGCTTATGGTTCCATCTTGATTATACACCCAGAACGGACCGCCACCGGGTTCGCCTTCATTCTTCACCATACCACAAACACGAACAGGGCGATTCAGTTTTTTATGCAAATAAGCCACCAAATCAGCTTCTGACAAGTTGCTTACATCAGCTTTTCTGCAACATAACTGCTGCTGAACAAAGTCGGTTATCTCTGCCAACTGACTCGCAGTGTATGTTCCTTCATCCAACAGACGAAGATAATCAAATATCTGTGTCTGTCTTTCAACCAAGATACCGGCCAACAATTCTTTATACTCCACCGTCGCATCTTTCAACTGATCGGGAACAACATTATCTATATTCTTGATAAAGACTATATCCCCTTCTATGTCGTTCAAGTTTTCTATCAATGCTCCATGTCCGCCAGGCCGGAACAACAAACTGCCATCCTCGTTTCTGAAGGGGCTATTATCGGCACCGGCAGCAATGGTATCGGTTGATGGTTTCTGTTCAGAGAAAGAGATATGGAAGTCCACGCCAAACTTCTTTGCATAGAAATCAGTATTCTCTTCCACTTGCTTTTTAAAAAGAGGCAAATGCTCGTGCGACACCGTGAAATGGATTTGAACCTTCTGATGAGAAGCAGCATACAAGGCACCTTCCACCAAATGCTCTTCCATCGATGTGCGTTGACCTTCGTCATAACTATGAAACAGCAACAAACCTTTTGGCAAACTGCCATAATTCAATCCTTCTTCGTTGAGCAACGCTTTAACCACGTCTTTATAACGCTGTTCTTCTACCAAGCCATCAATACATTTCTGATACAACTTTTGACAAACCTCGTTCAGCTGTTCATAAAAAGCAAACCGACGAATATGCTCGAAGAAATAAGTTTCAAAACCGCTTTGAGGCACATCATAAGCTCCATCCACAAAGGCAAACAAATCTTTAAACATCCTGGAAGCAGCACCCGAAGCCGGCACAAACTTAACTATCTCGTGGCCTTCGTTTTTATATCGCTGCCAAAGCCGGATATAACGTTCTCTCTCTTCTTGTGTTGGTTTTAATATTCCCATACCTATAGAAGCCGCAGCCTCCAATTTTAGATAAGGAAAAGCATTCTTTATCTGCTCTAACTGCTTTGAAACCACTTCGGGCGAAAGTCCTTTTTGAGCCATCTGATGTAGGTCTTGTGATGTAAACATAGTCATTGCGGTTTAATCATTCAAATCATTAATACATCACAAATGTAGCAAGTTTCACGATAAAGCAGAAATATTTTTCCTATTTTTTGTACCTTTGCAATAGGGCGATGCCCACAATCATTAATATAAAAGAGAAGATGAGCTATGGAAGAAAAAGCAATCTTTACAACTGAAGAGTATGAACAGACCCAACAGCTCATGCTCAAGTTCTTACAAAACCCCAATAATTCGTTCCTACCAGAAGACGAAATCAAGCTGAAACGATATATAGACAAGCAATGGAATGATGGAACATTGCAACGAGATGTATTCGGACTCAACCCCATTCTCTATGCCTTACAAACTGCAGACATTGCTGTTGAAGAAATAGGACTCAAAAGAGATGCCATCATTGCCACTATTTTGTACAACAGTGTGGTACATCACAGCACCTCAATCAGCATAATAGAGAAAGATTTTGGCAAGGGTACGGCACAGATTATTCATGGTCTGGTGAGAATACAGGAGTTATATAAGAAAAACCCCATTATCGAAAGCGAAAACTTCCGCAATCTTCTTATCTCCTTTGCCGAGGACATGCGTGTGATTCTTATCATGATAGCCGACCGCGTTAACTTGATGAGAAAGATAAAAGAAGCCACCAACACTGAAGCCAAAGAACAGGTAAGCCAGGAGGCAAGCTATCTTTATGCTCCCTTGGCTCATAAGTTGGGACTCTACAAACTGAAGAGCGAACTGGAAGACCTCAGCTTAAAATATCTCGAACACGACGCTTATTACCATATTAAAGATAAGCTCAACGCCACCAAACGCTCGCGTGACGCCTACATAGAAAGCTTCATTTCGCCCATTCAAAAGAAGTTGGAAGATGCCGGCTTGCATTTTCACATGAAAGGACGAACCAAGAGTATCCACTCGATATGGCAAAAGATGAAGAAGCAGAAATGCAAATTTGAAGGCATTTACGACCTCTTTGCCATCCGCATCATCATCGATTCGCCCATCGACAAAGAGAAAATGCAATGTTGGCAAGCCTATTCCATCGTTACAGACATGTACATGCCCAACCCCAAACGCCTACGCGACTGGCTGAGTGTGCCAAAAAGTAATGGCTATGAGAGCCTTCACATCACGGTGTTAGGCCCGGGAAACAAATGGGTGGAGGTGCAAATAAGAACCGAACGCATGGACGATATTGCCGAAAGAGGATTGGCTGCCCACTGGCGTTATAAAGGTATCAAGGGCGAAAGTGGTATCGACGAATGGCTGGGCAACATCCGGGCGGCTCTCGAAAACAATGACGACTTGCAGCTGATGGATCAGTTTAAACGCGATTTATACGAGGATGAGGTCTTTGTTTTCACACCCAAGGGCGAATTGTGGAAATTTCCCAAAGGTGCCACCATTCTCGATTTTGCCTATCATATCCACTCGGGGGTGGGCAATAAATGCGTAGGTGGAAAGGTCAACGACAAGAACGTTTCCATCAAAACCATACTCCAATCGGGCGACCAGGTGGAAATTCTTACCCAAAATCAGCAAAAGCCCAAACGCGATTGGGTTAATATCGTCAAGACATCGCGTGCCAAAGCCAAGATTAAACTGGCCTTAAAAGAGTATGAAGTGAAAGACGGACTCTATGCAAGGGAGCTGATTGAACGCCGGCTAAAGAACAGAAAGCTGGAGTTGGAAGACAGTGTGATGGCACAACTCATCAAAAAACTCAATATCAAAAGCACCACCGAATTCTACAAACAGGTGGCTGACGAGAAGCTGGACATCAACGAGGTGATAGAGAAATATATCCAACAACGCGATTATTACCTTAATCTCACCCCCACAGCACCTACCAGAAGTGCCACCGAATTTAACTACGAGAATCCCGAAGAGGCTCTTGCGGCATCTCACGATGATGTGTTGGTGATTGACCGCAACCTCAAAGGCGTCGACTTTTCATTGGCTCAATGCTGTCGACCCATATATGGCGACCCCGTCTTTGGCTTCGTCACCGTGAACGGTGGCATCAAGGTGCATCGCGAAAGTTGCCCCAATGCTCCCGAACTACGCAAGAGATTTGGCTACAGAATAGTGAAAGCACGATGGAGTGGCAAGGGAAGTGGACAATATAGCATTACCATCAAGGTGATTGGTAACGACGATTTGGGCATCGTAAACAATATTACCAGCATCATATCTAAAGAAGAAAAGATTGCAATGCGGTCCATCAATATCGATTCTAACGATGGCCTGTTTAACGGAACACTTGTTATCCAGCTCGACGATGTCAACAAATTAGAAGCATTACTCAAAAAAATTCGTGCCGTGAGAGGTGTGAAACAAGTCAACCGATTATAGAAATCAAACACACATTTATATGTTACAATAATGGGAATGAACAAGAGTTCGCAAGCTTAGTAAGGGGAATGAACGGACAGCGGCTTTGCCTTGCATACACCCTTCAACTTCACTCACGCAATGAGTTCACTCCCGAAAATTCTCATTAACTTCCCTAAAAAAGAAATAACATGAAGAAAGAAGAACTTCGCATCATATTTATGGGAACGCCCGAATTTGCGGTCGAGTCTCTCAAAACATTGGTAGAACAGAATTATAACGTTGTGGCAGTGGTAACACAACCCGACAAACCCGTGGGCAGACATGGTTCAGTGTTGCAGGCTTCAGCTGTAAAACAATATGCTTTGCAACACAACATCCCCGTGCTTCAACCCGAAAAGATGAAAGATGAGACCTTTATCGAAGAGTTGAAAGCCTTTCGTGCCGACCTGCAAGTGGTGGTTGCGTTTCGCATGTTGCCCGAAGTGGTATGGGCAATGCCGCCTTTCGGCACTTTCAACGTGCATGCAGCTCTCCTCCCTCAGTATCGTGGGGCAGCTCCCATCAACTGGGCTGTTATCAACGGAGAAAAACAAACGGGCGTCACAACCTTTTTCCTCGACCAACAAATCGATACCGGCAAGATTATCATGAAGAAGACTTTCGACATTCCGGAAGATGCCGATGCCGAGTATGTGTACAATGGACTGATGCACTTGGGGGCAGAAATATGCCAAGAAACCGTTGACCACATACTGGAAACTGACGGCAATGTGCAAGCGATGCCTCAACAGGAAGAGGGCGAACTGAAAGCTGCACCGAAGATTTTTAAGGACACTTGTCGCATCAACTGGCAACAGAAAGCTGAAAACATTTATAATTTTGTGAGAGGATTGAGTCCCTATCCCGGCACATGGACCGAGATTATGTCCTGCGACAGCAATGCGTCACAACAGCCCATCACACTGAAAATCTTTAAAACTGCCAAAAGTTTGATGCCTGCAACACTGCCGGTAGGGTCGTTTTCAGTGGAGCAAAACCGCCTCTTTGTTCACACCCAAGACTCTGCTTTGGAAATTCTCGAACTGCAAATGCCTGGCAAGAAGCGTATGAAC
>JALEWR010000102.1 GCA_022783515.1 Prevotella sp. | reverse complement strand
TTTAATTTTTTCTGCAAAACCTTTCCTAAGGCTTGTATCTGCATACTTTTTTCCTTGAACTCTTCACGCATGTTGAACAGTTCATGGAAGAGAGCCGCTGCAGCCGTTTGAAAGGCGTTGGGCTGTCTTTCGGTTCTGTCGGCGTCGGGATTGACGATAATCTTTATGCCCTTTTCTTCCAATTTAACGTGAATGTCTTTACCTGTTGTGACGGGGTCGCCATCGTAATGTATCAGTCCCTCATTCTTACGGTGAATGTATAATTCCTTGCATCTGAACGATTTAATTCTTGAATTTTTGTCCAAGGTCTTATTGAACATGTCAATACTGATTTGCGGAGCTTCTACTATGTCGAAAGGTTCCATGATAATGACATCGATAAGTCCGTCGCTCATTGATGCTTGCGGAGCTATGTAGGCATTGTTGCCATATTGCGAGGCATTGGCACAAGAAATGAGAAAGGCTTGATAACGCTGTGTTCCTGTTTCATCTGTAATCTCGTAGGTTTCAGGTTCGTATGAGAGTCCTTCTTTCAGAATGTTTTCGGCATAAGTGATAGGGCCACGTTTACCTGCATCGGCAAATTTTTTGCTAACAAAAGCATCGAACCCCATGCCGCAGGTACAGAAAAAAGGATAACCGTTGATAAGTCCATAGTCTAACTCTTCTATAACACATTTATTGATAATCATCAAGCTCTTCTTGAGTTGTAGAGGTAGAAGTAAGTGGCGTGCTAATCCATTGCCCGATCCGCATGGGATGATACCTAATGCCGTCTTGGAATGAACGATGGCACGAGCAACCTCATTGACAGTACCATCGCCACCTATCGCCACGACAATATCTATCCCTTGATTACGGGCTTCCTCGGCAATGATGGTGGCATGTCCGGCATATTCGGTCGTGCGAAATTCATAATCAAACTTCTCACGATCAATAACTTCTTCTACTAATTGGGGAATATCGTGTTTGCTACTTGTTCCCGAAATAGGGTTGATGACGAAGACAATACTTTTTTTCATTGTCGGAAATCTATTTGTATATAAAAAGGTGAAACCTAATTTACAATCTTATTATTGGTTGTTGTGGGGACTGTTAGTAAAATACCATTGCCCCCTAGGATGAGAGTGCTTTTTAAAAAGTATGGTGTACTTATTGACTACAGTTTTATTGACAGCAACACAATCATTTGCAAAAATAATCATTTATATGTAATTAGAATTTGAAGATTCTTCAAAAAGCGAATAAAAACCGATTTATTAGAAAAAAGAAAGGTATTATTGTATTTTTTTGTACCTTTGCAGCCTATAAAAGTGAGATTTTATTCTTTTACCTATTTAAAATGGGACAACTACAAGAAAAATATAAAAATTATCGAGAGCCTCAGAAGTTTATGGAAGCCGGTGTTTATCCTTACTTCCGTGCTATCACTAGCAAACAAGGTACTGAAGTTGAAATGGATGGCCATAAGGTTTTAATGTTTGGCTCAAATGCCTATACCGGTCTTACAGGCGACCCTCGTATTGTTGAAGCCGCAAAGAAAGCGTTAGACAAGTATGGTTCTGGTTGTGCAGGTAGTAGATTTCTTAACGGTACGTTGGATTTACATGTAGAATTGGAAAAAAAGATTGCAGGATATATTGGAAAAGATGACGTTCTGTGTTTTTCAACGGGTTTTTCTGTTAATCAAGGTGTGTTGGCTGCTGTTGTAGGCCGTGGCGATTATATTATTTGCGATGACCGCGATCATGCTAGTATTATTGATGGTAGACGATTGTCTTTTGCTAAACAGTTGCATTACAAACACAATGATATGGAAGATTTGGAGAATATTCTTCAAGGTCTTCCTCATGAAGCCGTAAAACTTATTGTTGTTGATGGTGTGTTCTCTATGGAGGGTGATTTGGCAAAGTTGCCCGAGATTATCGAACTGAAGCATAAGTATAATTGTTCGGTAATGGTGGACGAAGCTCACGGTTTGGGAGTGTTCGGTCGCAATGGTAGAGGAGTGTGCGATCACTTTGGCTTGACCCATGAAGTGGATCTTATAATGGGAACTTTCTCTAAGAGTTTGGCTTCTATCGGTGGTTTTATTGCTGGTGATTTTGATACTATCAACTATCTTCGCCATGCTTGTCGCACTTATATCTTTAGTGCCTCTAACACTCCTGCTGCTACAGCTGCTGCATACGAGGCTATCAACATTTTAGAGCAAGAACCCGAAAGAATAGAAAAGTTGTGGAATGTAACTAACTATGCTCTCAAACGTTTCCGGGAAGAAGGTTTCGAGATTGGAGATACAGAAAGTCCTATTATTCCCCTCTATGTACATGATGTAGAAAAAACATTTATAGTAACTAAGTTGGCTTTTGATGCAGGTGTGTTTATCAATCCTGTTATTCCGCCGGCTTGTGCCCCGCAAGATACCCTTGTGCGTGTGGCTTTAATGGCAACCCCTACAGAGGAACAGGTAGAAAGAGGTGTACAAATCTTGAAAAAGGTATTCCAAGAGCAAGGAATTATAAAATAAGGCTTGAAAAATTTGCAAAACTCAAAAAGAATATCTACCTTTGCAACCGCAAAAGCAGAAATGAGTTTGCAATCGGGGCGTAGCGCAGCCCGGTAGCGTGTCTGGTTTGGGACCAGGTGGTCGCAGGTTCGAATCCTGTCGCCCCGACAAAA
>JALEWR010000101.1 GCA_022783515.1 Prevotella sp. | reverse complement strand
AAGGACGCTTAGGGTCCATCACAAAGCTGCCTTGGGGGAACATCATCAACGTCTCGTCCATGGCATTCTCTGCCAAAGTGGGGTTGTTCTTATCGCTTAAGTCTCCCCATAGCGTCTTCACACCAAGATACTCTCTCCACTTAAGTTTCTTGAGGAGAGGAATACGATTGAAGATTTTACCGTTCAAATCCCAACTAACGTCTAAGCTAGCATATCTATCGTTGAGGAACTCCATGTTGTTAATCAAGTTGAACGTTCCGTCTTGTGCGATATAAGACAAGTTGGCTGCAGGAATAATCAACAAAGGATAAGGCACTTTGTTCCATTGTATACCGCCCTTGAGGTGCATATCTATCTTTCCCCAACTCTTCATCCAAAAGCGTTTGTAGACGCCTGCCTCGGTGAAATTATAGTTATAATCGCCTCCCAAAATTCCTTTCACACCCATGGTATGACTCAAACGGAAGACAGGAGAATCAAGGTTGACGGGAATACGCCGTTGTTTGGTATTGATATATGTCTTTCCCGGAGAAAATTCCATATCCAGCTGCAACTCGGTTGTGCGTATCTTACCATTATGCAAGAACTTGCTCACATCCACATTGGTAAAGTCGGGATAAGCCACTCCGCTGCTCAACGAACTAAAGAAGAGTGAGCCGGCAGCCTCATTCTCTTCACGTTTGACGCTCAACTTGGTTTTCAATCCCCACTCTTCTTCACGCTCAAAAGCCAGTTGCTGACGGTTATAGAACATCATCTTATCCACCTTAGCCCACTTAAAGGCAGTGAAAACATTGTCTTTGTCGGTAGGCATGAACTTATCCGATGGCGACATAATGTCGTAGGTGGATGTAAAGGTGAGTGTACGCTTAGGAAATTCGCGTGGCAAATATTCCTTTTTGTTGAACGAATAGGTTATTTCGCCCTTATAATAGTTTTTCTTACTTGCCCATCCTCGTGCATAATAGCCAGAGAAGAACCATTGAGGATGAAGGTTGGCAGTGGTCTGTGCACTGATACGGGTACGGAAACCATCAATAAAATTGCGTGTAAGCATAGTGTTAACCGGACCGATATCCACCTTGCTGGGATGGTTTTGGTCGCCTGTTTCTACAAAATTCTCTATCAAAGCCCTCACACCAAAGATAATATACTTAAAGCCTTTAATCTGCTCGATACGACGCACAAACATATCCATCGACGACTCGCTCTTGCTCAAACTTACCGTTCGATACTTGCTCCAAAATGCTTCATCACGCATCATAGCATCGGCTTCTTTGCGTTCTTTCATCTTCCCTTTAAACAATTTGTTTGGTAACTCATCGAAAGCATAATCGTTCAATCGGGTTGTTCGTGTCACCAAGAATTTAGAAAGCATCTTGGCAACCTTCATTTCTACAAACATATCGTCCACACACAATGCCCATTCACCATTCTCTAATTGAATATATTCTTGGGAAATCTGCAAGTTTTCCACGAAGTTGACATCGCTTTTCTTAGGTATGGTGAGGTTACAACGCTTCACATGGAGACTCGAATCGGCCAAGATATACAGTTCTCCACGAAATCCAAAGTCTTGTTGGTTATTAGGCAAGAACTGCAAATGATAGCATAAATCTTTGTCTACATATACTGTATCTTCAATATAATAACGGTAAAAAGAGATAGCATCCTTACCGATAGGACTGGTAAAGGGATATTGCAACAAACGAATCTGGTCGTCGTAGATGTCTACGTCGGTGAAGACATCTTTCAATATGGTGTTCAAAACCTCACCCGTCTCCATCAATTGGTTCACACCCGAGCTGTTTTGTCCGGTAATAATGGTTCGCTCAGTCTTAGGATTCTTACGGTAAATGTGTTGACTTACCGTTTCATCTACAGATAGAGGAAGGGTGAGTTTGTTGTTATAGGGGCTTACTTCTACCTGATCTAAGAGCCATTTACGCTTTCCAATAAAGCCGCTATCGACTTGTGCAGGCGTGATATCGTTCAACGCGAACGTTATTTTTTGATAGCGATTATATTGGTAGTAATCATGATTCGCCAAGTCGTTACGCTTTTTTGCAGCAATAACTCTACGCATCAGCTCCACTGCAGGATTGTCCTTACGCGAGTATTTGCCTTTTTTCTGCTTGACAACGACCTCAGATAGTTGCTTGGTATCAGGGCTTAACTTCACATTGATGATATTAGGCGTACTGCTTTTCACCTCCATTGTCTTCGATTTATAGCCCACTGCACTAAACGTAAGCACCCATCCCTCGTGGCGTTCGATACGATAGTGTCCTTGTGCATTACCCGAAACTGCGATTTTATGACCTTTATACGACACACTGGGATAAAACAACGTATCGCCTGTTACGGCATCTGTTACGGTTCCCGTTATCTGTGCATGAGCCGAGAAGGCTATCATCAGCAGACCTATCAATATATATGTTACCTTAAAACTTCTTCTCATTATTCCTTCAAACATTATTCTTTCATTGCCATATCATCCTTATGGCATCGTCCATTAAGCAAAAAGTTGCTCCAAATCGGTAATTACCTGTGTGGGAATACTCTCATCCGAATGGTCTTCTGTCCATCCTTCGCCTTTAAACCACACTGCTTTGCATCCTGCTTTCAATGCAGGTTCGATGTCTTTATAAAAGCTGTCGCCCACCACAACCACATCATCGCTATCCATATTCAAGGCTTCTACGCCTAAAGAAAATATACGATGGTCGGGCTTACGAATACCTACGACAGCCGATTCGATGACTTGTCCAAAGAGGTGAGCCATCCCAAACTCTTTCAACACTTCGTTAATGTTGCCATAAAAGTTGCTCACCAACACCATAGGATAGGTTTTGCTCAATTCTTCCAACACCGTTCTACTATGTGCTGTGGTGGCTTTCACTTCCTCATACAAATCGTTCAACACCGCCTCGTGTTTGCCATGAAATTCTTCTTCACTGGCATCCCAATAGCCGGAAGTGATGAGAAACTCCATCTCAAGGCGTATCTTAACACTCAATGTCTGGTAAAACGTGTAATGAGATTGAATGATTGGGTTGCGTGCCAATGTTCTTTCGCCATGCACATAAGCCTCTCTAAACTGCTCTTCGCTTACCGGCACCGCCTGGCGAACATAAGAATGCCACAATACTTTACCCCAATGGTCGCCTCGGGTGTCGAGTGTACCGCCATAATCGAAGATTATTCCTCGAATGTTTTCTATCTTTAACTTTCTATATAGCTGTTTGTCTGCTGTCATGATTCTGCTGATTGTTGAAAAATTATTACCTCAAACGATTGAAAAACATTGCTGATTAAATACAAACTTTATGCCAATCAATTTGTCATTGCGTTTACTTGATAAAATTGTCAGATGCTTTTAATCACATCATCACACCTCTTTCTACTTATGATGCCAACTCGTCAGCACATTGCTTACTCAACTTTTCGTGGGTATTGTGCATGTAAACATACATTATATTTAATATGGTAATCTCGATAAGGAGATAAACCCACGGACAATTTAATAAGCAAGTGATATAAATAGAGATTGCTCTGATGTTGAAAGTCAATATGTTGGTATACTTCATCAGCGGTCTACTGCCTGCCAAAAAACGTTCTTTCAAGCCCTCAGGCATGGTTTCTGCCCCATTAAAACGCTCTTTCACGAGTTGGAAAAAGCGTTGAAACTGCGGTGTTCTGTTCTCCTGACTCTTACAATAGTTGGCATAATTGCGATAAAACAATCGGCTCCACCACGTTCCTTCTACCTTTTCCCTTTCATAATTCTTTATCTGTTGCTCATAGGAATCTAATTCGCTTCCTGCCTTGCCCTTTAAGAAAAAGAGGTGAATTTGACGATAATAATCTGCCAACGAACTCTGTGGAGAATGCGAAAGAAGTCCTGCCACTGCCACAGGTATCCATATCCATACTCCCCAAGGTGTGGAAGTGAAAGGCATATTATCGTCTTGCATACGCAAAGCCAAGACTACATAGATAGCGGTAAACCATACATTGCCCGAAAATCCATCAAGGACTCGACCCAAAAGGGTTTTCTTTCCTGTCAGTCGAGCCATCTGCCCGTCGGTCGAATCACAAAAATTCGCCAGCATCAACAGCACCATTCCCATGATATTATGCCACAAGTCCTCAAAATAAAACATATAAGCTGCACCCAAACCCAAAAAGATGGAAAGGATGGTTATTGCATTGGGATGCACTCCCAGCTTGTTCCAAAACAAGGCAAAAACAAGACCTATGGGACGTGTAAAATAAACATCAATGGTCTCTTCGGTATCGCTCGACTTCATCGAGGCTTGAAGCAATCGCTTAAATTCGCTCATAACAACTTGTTATATTTCTCTTTTATAATCTTCTATTCTTTTCTCGTTCCTCGAAAAAAACTTTTTCAGCCAAGGCAAAACTCAAGTAAGCTTGGCTATAATCATCCGGCAGCACAAAAGCTCTCTATTAATCGGGCAATGGCATCTGCGGCCTCATCACGACATCGTGAAAAACTAGGCCAATCGTTGAAGTCGATAATGAAATAGTTTCCTTTGCCATCGACAATACAATCGCCACCATAAACATCCATATGAACCAACTCAGCCAAGCGAAAAACATCGTTTTGTAAGGCTTCCACATCGAAAGGATAATGCTGGCTGACACCATTTCGGGCTTCATCTCCAAACTTAGAGCGACCGCCGTCGGTGGGATAATAATGGCGAAAGAAACGATTTCCCACACCATAAAACTTGATTAAGTCGCCTTCAATATGGGCACTCACCACCACATCTTTCACTCCTCGCTTTCGAAACTTTGCCACACAAGCCTCCATATCCTGCTCATTGGCACAATATACCACATCGTTTTTACTCTGTGCAGCGGCATCTCCTCGCTTCACCCAATAGCCTTTATAGCCTTTGCCGGGTGCAACGGGAATGCCGTTGACTCGCATCAAGCGTTCTACCCCACTGCGAGAAAAACTCTCAAGAGCCTTAGCACTGTTCACAACCAAGCGATTGTACTCTTCTTCTTTTGCTTTCAGCCTCCTTAAAGTTTGTGGAAGTCGGCCCATTGAGATATAAACATCAGCCTCATCTGCCATAGTCAGTTGAGCCTCATCTATGGTTTTCACCTCATAATGCACCAAACGGGCAACCACTGCATGCAGTATTTCCCTATCCACATCCACCGAGTTGGGCGAAAAACGCTCGTCTCTTCTTATCGCCAAGACCTTAACCATGAAGAAATTCTTCTGCTTTTGCGATATCTGAAACATGATCAATGTCCAACACTTTACTCAAGGCGTATGCCTGTAAGTGACGTCCATCGGCAATCAAAGCACGCTGAAAGTTTCTCATTCGGCTTTCTCCTCGCTCCATACATGCTTGCAAGGTAACAATGGCAGACGAAGAAAGACCATATATTCCACCCGAGATATAGGTAAAATTATGAACATTCTCATCCCAAAAACCTGTGATATTCATTTCCTCATC
>JALEWR010000020.1 GCA_022783515.1 Prevotella sp. | reverse complement strand
GCTATAAGCAACAACTTTTGAGAAATTGCACCTATACCGCCACTGTTGTGATTTGCTTGAAATTTACTATCTTTGTGCTATAAGCAACAACTGCGGTCTAAAGGTCTTAGGTCCGTATTCGGTTGTGATTTGCTTGAAATTTACTATCTTTGTGCTATAAGCAACAACTTTTCCCACGAGGTGTTGCGATAAAAATCTGTTGTGATTTGCTTGAAATTTACTATCTTTGTGCTATAAGCAACAACTTGAACGAAATTCTCGTTACGATACAAGGGGTTGTGATTTGCTTGAAATTTACTATCTTTGTGCTATAAGCAACAACTACAAAATACAGCATCTAAGCTAAGAAATGTTGTGATTTGCTTGAAATTTACTATCTTTGTGCTATGATTGTCTTGCAGCATCTTGATGTCGTCAAGTTGTGATTTGCTTGAAATTTACTATCTTTGTGCTATAAGCAACAACTATTCAGATACTCATAGTTTTCTGTTTCAGGTTGTGATTTGCTTGAAATTTACTATCTTTGTGCTATAAGCAACAACTTCAAATCTTATATTATATTGATATACAAATAGATACAAAGATTTGAGCGAAATAAAAAAATGGTAGCACAAAACAAAATGCCCCTCCAATGAGGGGCATTTTGTTTTTCTAAAAAAGCTCCAGCTGTTGAAATGGGGCATTGGGCTTTTGCGGTTTCTCTCCATAAAACAACCGGATGTTAGAAAATTGTTTATCTGTAATACAGAGTATTCCCACCTTACCAAACTTAGGCAATAAGCTTCTAACTCGTTTCATGTGTACTTCTGCATTCTCCATACTGGCACAATGCCGAACGTAGATGGAGAATTGAAACATGGTAAATCCATCGCGTTGTAGAGCCTTCCGAAAGTCTGTATATGCCTTTTTATCTTTCTTTGTCTCTGTGGGAAGATCGAAAAACACCAAAATCCACATAATACGATACTCACTAAGTCGGTGCAAGTCTGTCATAAGAAAGCTATTCCATTTCAGGATAATTTATCGTGCGGGTTTCACCTGCAAAGCATTTATAAAGCGAAGCGGTGGTTTGTTGGGCGGCAATCATCAGCGGACTTTGTTTCCCTCCCACACTCACATCTATTACGGGTATATTTAAAAGCAAGGCTTTGATATCTTTAGTGATAACAGCATAGTCGTCTATCGTTTGCATTATCTCCAAGACCAAGCGGTCGACATAAGGGCGATAAGGCTCCATTATATCATCAGCCAAACAATAAGCATTATAACGATTATGATGATGAATACCTAAAGTGGGCAACAAGCCACTGCCCACTAACGCACGAGCGATAACAGCACGCAGAATGGCATAGCCATAGTTCAAGAGGTTATTAGGTGGCACCCCTTCTCTATCCCTTACAAAAGAGGGTATGTCGTGAAACAAATGTTTCCAATAAAAAGCAGCTGCACGGGCTTCTATATTATCCGGATCGCCACTTCTTACGCTATTCGCCCAATGCCTCAACGTGTTGACCGACTGAGATGTATGACCCTTTAGCACACATGCCTGATTGAGAATTTTCCGTTGAATGGTTTGTTGCCACAACTGCTTCTTTAACGGAAGCGATGCCGAGAGTTGATGTCGGAAACGTTCGTTCTGTGTCTGGTTCCCTTCTAAAGGAAGCAATAACCCCGTGGGCATACTCTTTTGATTACAAGTAACCACCGCACAATTATTGTCTAATAAAGCCTCCATCAGTCCCGACGTGATGGTAATGCGTGGATTGTCGAGGATAACCACCCCGATATCTTCTATCGGGATGGTTCGCTCCGCCTCTTTTTCCAACAGCGATGGCAGTCCATCTGCCGTTTCCACTTCGGGTAATCTTAAGACCAGTTGTGCGTTACGCAGACTGAGATAAGCAGGATTGGTAAAACACAGTGTTTTTTTAATCATAAGACCAGACTTACTTAATAATCTTAATAATATTTCCTAAGCGATCGACTTCGAGTTTCCAACAAACAGATTTTATCATTTCTCCTGTCAATGCTCGTTGATTCTTTGATTGTGGACTCCCTAAGCCAAATTCGTTTTGTATAATATCATTTTTACAATATTTTTCAGCCATCTTTTTATCTATACTATATAACAAAGAAGACACGCTATGAGGTAAGAAATTTGCGGTTGTGTCACTTGAATCCACGAACTTATAAATTCGTCCTTTATCCAATTCTCCATTTAATGCCGTCTGCTCGTCTTCGGTCGGGACATAGACCAAATCATTGGGAGAAAGATAGAATTTAAGGGGTGTTCCATCATCTTTCTTCTCAGGCACAGGCGAAAGTTGTTGTTTTTGACGCTCAATTACCACAGCCAAGGGTATGGTAGCATAACTACGTTTGCCTTCTGCATCTTCGTAAATGGCAAAATAGAGATTAGTACCTGATTGTGCCTCAACAATTTTTTTATCTCGATTACCTCGATACCCCACAGAATACTTAGCTCCCAAAATTTCTGCCACTCGCACCTTGCGTATTGGTTGATGCCATTTTCCATCATTATAGATTTGAATACTAGCATTTAAGTCTGCTATCGCCTCTGGCGTAAATGCCACTGCAGGGTCTCCCCCTTTCGCCTTCAAATAATTGGTAAGTATTTTTTGGATGCCAGTATCGGTGATGGAGGCAATTTTTTTAGCATCGAATGAGGCATCAAGTGGTTTGCGTGTGGCAATCATCGGGGTCTTATCCTCACTATTATACCATACCTCCACTTTATCCACATGTTGCTTGTTCCAACGATAATCGGTATCTTTGAAATGAGCCAAAATTTGTTTTTTGCTAAAACCTTTGCTTTCTAACTCTTGGATATATCGGCGTAAAGGCCGGTGGCAAATATCCTTCACTCTATCGAGAGCCTTGGATAAGGTTATGCTTTCTTTTCGTCGTAAGTTGACACGACCATACACCGTTTCTTTATGTAGCGGTTTTCTTACCACCCATAGGTCATTGCCCTCTTGCACTACTCTCACTTTCCTACCCTTATCATCATAACGTTCATAGCGATTGGTGGCTTTGCTGAGCACACGAATATTGTTTTTAAAGCTTACAACAACATTTTCCAAAGCTTTATAGGCGTCTTGGGTAAAGGTTGGCCATGGCTTTCTTATCTGTCTATTTTTATCACAAAGTTTCTGCCGAAGGTCCTCTCTTCGCTTACTGTCTTGTGCCGACTCGTTATTCAGATAATTGATAACATTCTTCGAAGCACAAGCAATTATCAGAGCATCCAAGGCATGATGACGATGATCGATACGTTTTTTCTTATATCCCCGTTCGAGTTCCAATGGCATAGAGGTTTGGAAAACTCTCTTACCATCTTTATTTTCCCATCGTCCGAATTGTTCGGTTCCTGTAAGATAATTAAGACGCTCAAAACGAGGATAAACCAGTTTGTTCCACACATCATTCAATCCCCAATCATCTTTCAATTTACCTGTTATTCCACCGGTACAAGCTATCACAAACTTAGAGTTCGCCTCTATCTCTCCTTCCTTCCTTACGAGGTTAGACAACAAGGCTTGCACCACTTTACTGATATATCGGGTATCATTGAGTTGACGATTGATAAAGTCTTCAGGAATATCTGTCATCAAAAGTTTTCTTTTCTTTTCTTTATTTCGAGCATATTGTTTTTCCACGAAATCTTTATACTCTTCTGCTTTCAAAATTTGCACTTGTCCCCATGCACTGCAGGTAACTAGTTCGCCACCATGCTTTTCTATAAATTCGTAGCCCAAGAGATTAGATTTCAGCTGATTGACCTCCGATTCACATATCACTTTATTACTGAATGAATTATCAAAGTATCTGCTTTGCGGAATGATATGTTCTATCTGATAAGCCTCGGTAAAAAGCTTACTCAAAGGTATCATCTTCTTGGTATAAGGCGAACAATATTTTTGGTCGAGCCACAACTTATAACGTTCTAACTCCTTAGCTGTGGGTTGTGCTTTTTGCGATATCTTGGATATTTCGCCAAAATTTTCATCATTCTTGTCAAGTTGCAATAAAGCTCCTTCTTCATAAATACGCAATAGCTCTTGTTGAGAGGGAGAATAAGGACGTACATCGGCTATCGACGCATCGTTTTTGAGTTCCATCAGTAACGCCTTGATACGAAGATTGGTATTCTCGTTTTCCTGTATCCTCTTTGTTTGCTGGCGACGTTGTTCGGCTGTGCCTTTCATCTCACGTCCCAGTTCCACATGTATCTCATCAATGTGTCCCACTTCCTTCCATATGTCATGTACGGTTCTCAATGTTTCTAGTACACATTGCTCTACAATGGGATTACGCAAAGAATGGTGTTTAAAGCCTCTGATATACGACATCAAACTGTCCGGGCTTTCCCAACGCAAGACTTCTTGTACTTCCGAATGCCTACCGTAAACCACATAGCAAGCCAACCATACAGGCAAACCCTGAAAATGAGGAATGGCAGTTAAAGCATAGCGATCTTTCTTTAAACGTTTCTCTAATGGCTCATTTATCTCACCTCGGATAATCATACCTATTTGCTCTTTCACATCAGCAGAGAAAGCATCTTCACTCCAATACTTGCCTCTTCGCATCAACGGAAGAAGCTTTTTAATGGCTTTTTCCGAATAAGCCCCATAGTCTTTCTTAAACGTTTTCACTTGTAGAAATGCCGAGACAAAGGCTTCCTTATCACTAAGCGTAAAGGGATTTTTGTCCTTCCAAAACTTTTCATCATCCCACAATTTACTCAAGGCTCCTTTGGCCTCTTGCTTCGTTTCTATAGAATACAACAAATGCCACAATCGGTACAATCGTTTGAAATCGTCCAGCAAACGAGGCTCTATGCCCGCTTTATTCAAAGCCTGTAGTACAGCATGCCGAGTGGTATTACAGGGGTATGTCTTTTCTTTATCTTCACTATAATTCCAACGAATGGGAAACTCTTGTCCCAATGGTGTTTTGACCTTCTTTATCCGGAAAAAGTCTTTCAATAGGGTGTCTTGTTGAATTTCCTTGCGATCATTCAAATAATCGAATAATTGGGCATACGACTCTTCATTTTCAAGATACTCACTCGTAACATCCATATCCGATGAACGATCGAAAAGACGAAGATTCGTGATAAACTGCCATAACCTGAACTCTTGAAAGTATGGATTAGACACAGCCACACATTTGACACCTTGCTTTTTGAGTTCTCCTGTAGACCGATCAACATATTCCAGCATCTCATAAGGACAATCGCCAATCAAAGATTTCTTGCTTTTCAAAGGTCGCTGATAAAACAATAAATCGTCCAACAACAAATACACAATATCCTTATGCAACAAACTTTGCTGATGAGCCACATTCTTCGCATACAACTCTTGTACGCAAGCCTTCAACACATCTCCATCTCTTAACTCAGCATGAAACTCGCATTGTTTATCCAAAATCTGCCTCAACTCGCTTTTATAATAATGGCGTTCGATGGTTTTCACTAGTCCGCCTCTTATCTTATCGCTAGGTTCACGCAGCAAATGATCATAAATAAAAGCCCCCACAGTTTTTCCCGACAGCATCAAATTGTTCTCTGTACGCTTTTTCACCAATGCCCAATCCGTCTCGGCAGGAGCTTTGAACGACCGCTTCACATTTCCTTCCTTATCTTTCTTTAAAGTAATACCATCCTTTTCGTATTCGGTGGTAACAATCAGTTGTATAACCTTCCCCGCCCAGTCTGCCAATGAAACCTTACTCGAACGAGGGTAAATCCACCCATTTTCCAAGTGCAGATGATAACATATACTATCACCTTTCTTCTCATCGGTAGCTTCTACCGACACAACTTTCAGCTCATGATACTCTTCTTTCTTCGTCGGATTGCCTTCTTCTTCCTCTCCTCTCAACTGATAATACCCGCGTTTTTGATTGAAATTGAGCAATATCCAGGCCAACTCCTCCTTGGTGATGGCTTCGGTCAATGCCTTTTTACGCAAATAATAGAGTGTCCAATCCATTGGAATTTTCTTGCCTTCTGCTAGCAAATCAGGTTGATAGCGTTCAAAATCGGATAGCATTTCGTTAAACGAATCCATAAAAAGAAAACGCATACGTCCGCTCTCATCTCTACACCAAGCCAACTTGGGTTCAGAGTTGTCAAGAAACTTACCTAAGGTTGCAGGCCGGTTTTTATCCCAACCTATCAGGCTATCGTAATGCGAAGGCAAGAAACCCATCATATGAAGCACACGATGCAAACGCTCTCTACGCAGCAAACTACGCTCACGAAGTCGTCTAATACCTCGATATCCTGTGCGTTTCTTAGCCTCCGATTCGCTTATTCCTTTATCAAAATTACCTAAAACGTCCTGACTCATAGGAATAATCCTACTGCCTAACATTATGTCGTGTACCAACTCATTGTTATCATCCATCGTCACCTTTGCCCAACCAATACTATTGGGACCAAGGTCGAGTCCTAAAATATTTTTCATGTTTTATTGTATTTATTTGGTTTGTAATTAAATATTCTTTATATTTGCAACAAATTTCAAGCAAATCACAATAAGGATTATTCCGTTGTGAAAACATCTAAGGTGGGGCGACTCACCTTCTTTTTTTGGTTCAATCAGACTTTTTCTGAATGAACCTTTTTTATTTTGTAAGGCTTGATAGCTATACTCGCAAAATTAAACAAAAAAGACGATAAGACAAATCATATACACACAAATGCAAGATTATTGTCAAAATTTACAGATTTCAAGAAATT
>JALEWR010000083.1 GCA_022783515.1 Prevotella sp. | reverse complement strand
CATCTGCCGACCGCTGTCCATATCTTTGCGTATTTCGTGCATCACACGCTTTTGAGCGTTGGTCAGTTCAAACTTCAGATTATTATAATAAAAGGAATTGAAATACTGTCCGATACGCTGAAAGCAATAACCTTTATACTTTCGGCGATGACTACTGGCATAACGCAGGATGTTGAGTTGAACATAGAAAAGCTCTTCAAACTTCAATCGCACCTGTGCCCGTTGCAGTTCGTCGGTATTTTTGGGGTAATGTATCTGCCTCACAGCCGCATCTCGCGAAATGAGATGCAAGGGTTGAGTGATAAAGGGGGGCAATGTTTCGGGTAGCGTTCCTGCCAGTCGCTCCACCAAACCCTTGGTAAGTCGTTCCACGGCACGCGACATCAGCCCCATCTTCTTCATCTTATCGGTCGTGATATAATAAGGTTGCATACCCATATCCGATAGTTTCAACTCGTCAACTTTGTCCATATCGGGATGGGCAAACTGATATCGCCCTCCATAAATCCCCGGCTTGCCAAAGACAATATAATCTATGCCCACCTTATAACTTTCACGAACATATTTCAAACCTTGAAACCAAACGAGGTCAACCACCCCTGTGCCGTCGCTGAAATGTGCCACCAACATCTTCTTTTTCGCCCCTATGACCGACTCGTCAAAGCTCAATATTCGCCCTTTTATTTGCACAAAGGGCATATCGCCACGCAGTTCGGCAATGCGATACACCTTACTCCTATCCACATATTTATATGGATAGTATTCCAATAGGTCGCCATAGCTGTTGACATTTAATTCTTTGCTCAACAGTTCTTTACGCTTGGGTCCTACACCTGGCAGGTACATGAGGTCTTGGTCGAGGATGGTGGACATGAGGAAAATTTAAAGAAAGATAAGAGAGGTGAAAGAGCTTCTACTATATTTTCAACAGAGCTTCTCCCACCACAAGGTCGAAAGGAGTGGTGATTTTGATATTTTCGCGATTGCCTTCCACCATTGCCACCTTTCTTCCTACTGCCTCCACCACCGAAGCATCGTCGGTAAAGGCGTCAAGATAGGGTTGCCGGTAGGCTTGCTTGAGCAGTTGAATGTGAAAGGTTTGCGGTGTCTGCACCAAACGATAGTCGCTTCGCTGTACGTTCTTACCCGTGCCATCCGCTTGAATCTGCCGCAATGTTTCCACCACAGACGTAACGGGGACAACCGCCTCATGGACTTTCGCCGCCTCATAGCAGCGACTGATGACCTCCTCCGACACCAAAGGTCGCACGCCATCGTGTACCCCCACTACACCTTGAGCGTCATCGGGGATGAGCGATAAGCCGCTTTGCACCGAGTGGAAGCGTGTTTCGCCTCCATCTGCCAGCATATATTCCACTTCAAAATGATACTCTTTGCACAACCTTTGCCAATAGTGGTGCTGATCGCGAGGCAATACCAAGATGATTTTCAATTCAGCATTCCACGCCCTGAAGCGTTCGATGGTGTGCATCAGCACCGGTTTTCCGCACAAAGGCAGAAACTGTTTGGGTATATCGCCACCCATTCGCAAGCCTTTACCGCCTGCTACGATGATGAGATAGTGGGTGAATTGATGACTTGATGAGTTCATATTTCCAACGATTCCGACACCTCCAATACAATTAAACATGCAGTTTTATCAGTTCGGGAATCAGCATTCCTGCCTTCACTTCTTCGGCTTGAGCCTCCGATGTGAGTTGTGTCAACAGGCAAAAACCATACATCATGGCTGCCGCAGGGCCTTTCGCCGTGGTGACATTGCCATCTACCTCAACGAGATGGGCGGTATATTCAGCCCCCTCAAGATAGGATTCAAAACCGGGATAGCAGGTTGCTCGTTTTCCTTTTAATATACCGAGCGAACCCAAGACCATGGGAGCAGCACAGATAGCAGCCACCCGTCTGCCTTGTTCGTATTGACGCAGAAGGGCATTTCTCACTCCTTTGTGTTCGTTCAGATTCTTAGCTCCGGGCATTCCACCGGGTATCATCACCAAATCGGCATCAGCCATATTCACATTTTCTATGCGAGCATCGGCTTTTACCACTACTCCGTGTGCCGATTCCACCCAATCTTCGCCCGTAACACTAACCGTTACGACCTCCACACCACCGCGACGCAAGATGTCTACAGGTGCCAAAGCCTCGATATCTTCAAAGCCATTTGCCATCAGCTGATATACTTTTGCCATAAATATATACAATTATAGAATAAAAAAATGTACTTTTGCAAATATACAAAATGTTGGTTGTTTGCGAACAATTTTAACGAATAAAGATAAGAAAGGTCGTAAAAACGCGGCTCTTAACCGATTGTCACAATATATAAAATTGGGCAAAAGGCAGGAAAGAGATGACAGACACGACACAAGAAGATACACAACTATGCCGCAACGCAAAAACAAATATGCCATCTTTGGCAATGTTTACCAGGAGCGTACACAAGAAGCTGTCAGGGCTTTGCTCAACGCTCTCGGCCAATACCCCACCGAAAGTTATATGGATGAGGGTTTATACCGCTATCTACAGCGACAAGGACAAGATTTATCGGTCATCCAAGGGGTGTTTGGCGATGAACTTCCAACAGTGGATTTCGCCATTTCGCTCGGCGGTGATGGTACGGTACTCAAGGCAGCCAATCGTGTGGGAAGCGACGAAACGCCCATTCTGGGCATCAATATCGGCCGATTAGGTTTTCTTGCCGACATGCAACAGCACGAAATTGAGGCAGCCATCACCGATATAGAGCAAGGGCGTTATCTCACCGATGAACTTCCGGTGATGCAGGTAGAAACAGCCAACGGACTCTTGTCTGCCAATGCCTTTGCCATGAACGATATCGCCATACTCAAACGCGACGAAGCTTCGATGATTACCATCCATACATATGTGGATGGCGAATACCTCGTCACTTATCAAGCCGACGGACTGATACTCTGCACCCCCGCCGGTTCTACCGCCTATAACCTATCCAATGGTGGTCCGATTATCTCTCCCGGCACGCATAGTATTTGCCTGACGGCTGTGGCACCTCATAGCCTCAACATGCGTCCTGTGGTACTCAACGACAAGGCGGTGATTGAGTTAGAAGTGGAAAGCAGGTCGCATTACTACCTTGTTGCCATGGACGGAAGAAGCCAGAAGCTAAAAGCTGAAACGAGAATAAAAATAAGTAAGGCTGCTCACTGCGTGAAACTCATCAGTCGCCCCAACAAACAATACTTCTCTAACTTAAGAGAAAAGATGATGTGGGGAGTGGACAAGAGGGAGTAAGGACCTCTCCCGGTTTCTCCCAAGGAGGAGAGAAGTGAGATGAGATGAAGCTTTTGAGTTGATAAAACTTTTAATTTAGTAAACTGATAAGTAGTTGATTAAACGGCTTTTAAATTGAGGTACGAATCTATATGTTCGCCTACCAACAAGTTAAGGAGCAGACAGATGCTCCAAACAAAATGGGAAAGAGAAAACGATGTTATTAAAACGATTACTAAATATATCCCATCATCAATATGGGAGCAAGGCCATCATGAAATGGCTTTGGCTATCGTGGCGTGGCAACCGGCTGCAAGCGGCTCTCAATGCTTCAATTGGCATCCTGCAAGTGGTGGTCAGCTTGGGGCAGGTATGGGCGGTTAAACATGCCATCGATGTGGCTGCGGGCTATGCAGAGGGGTCTATCTATTGGGCTGTAGGCCTCATGGGACTCTTCATTCTTGCCGATTTCGCCCTAAGTATTGCCAGTACATGGGTGAAAAACATATTAGGAATCAAAGCCCAGAATAGAATGCAGCAACGCATGCTCGACCGTATCCTGCGGTCGGAGTGGCATGGCAAGGAGTCGCATCACTCGGGTGATGTCCTCAACAGATTGGGACAAGACGTCAATCAGGTGGTCAACTTCCTCACCGAAACCATCCCCTCGACCCTCTCGCTCGTGGCTATGTTCGTCGGAGCGTTCTTCTACCTCTTTAATATGGATAAGGTATTGGCGTGCATCACGGTGGCCATCATCCCCATCTTCTTGCTGGTTAGCAAGATTTATATGAACCAGATGCGTAAACTAACCCGTGAGGTACGCAACTCGGACAGTAAGGTGCAGAGCGTATTACAAGAGACCATACAAAACCGTATGCTCATCAAGACGCTCGAAAGCGACAGTGCGATGGTCGACCGACTGGAGCATACACATAGCGAATTGCGGTCGAATGTGGTGAGACGCACTCGTTTCTCAGTATTTTCCAATCTTATTCTCAATGCCGGCTTTGCTCTCGGCTATCTCATCGCCTTTCTCTGGGCAGCCATCCGACTATCCGAAAAGACATTGAGCTTTGGTGGAATGACGGCTTTTCTGCAATTGGTCAACCGCATACAAGGGCCTGCTCGCAACCTCACCAAACTCGCCCCTGCCTTTGTGGGGGTAATGACAGCAGCCGAACGACTGATGGAATTGGAAGAAAATCCGTTGGAAGAACAGGGTGAGCCCATCTATATGCAGTCGCCTTGCGGTATCCGACTGAAAGATATTTCCTATGCCTACACCGACAAGGAAGGAGTTGTGATTAACCACCTGAACTTCGATTTCAAGCCGGGCACATGTACTGCAATACTGGGAGAGACAGGATCGGGCAAGACAACCCTCATTCGTATGATATTGGCCTTACTTGCTCCACAACAAGGAAAGGTAGAGATATACGACCGGAAGCAGGCTTGCGAACTCTCACCTCTCTATCGTTGCAACTTTGTTTATGTGCCACAGGGCAACACATTGATTAGCGGAACTATCCGCGATAACCTGCGATTGGGCAAGTTAACAGCCACCGACGAAGAGATGATTGAAGCCCTTCATCAAAGCTGCGCCGACTTTGTGATGGAACTACCCGATGGTTTGGCGACCACATGTAGCGAGTCGGGCGGTGGATTAAGCGAAGGTCAGGCACAACGCATCAGCATTGCCCGAGCCTTATTGCGTAACCGAAGCATCATGATTTTCGACGAAGCTACCAGTGCTTTGGACCCTGAGACAGAGAAGAGCTTGCTCAATAATGTCCTTTCGCAACACGACAAAACGGTGATTTTTATCACTCACCGTCCTGCTGTGATGGAATACTGCGACCGGACACTCCACCTTAAAAAGATAAGAGGAGGCGATGCTGCCGAGTCCACACCACCCAACACTTAAATGAAGCCAAATGAGCAGAACCAAGCTTGCTTGAGTTATGCCAGGACGAAACGTGTTGATGAACTTGCGAGTAAAACGCACCTTTCGAGGAATGAGAAAAGAACATTCAATATAAGCAGCCCAATGATTCATTTAAAAGATATTCATAAGACCTATTATGCGGCTCAACCGCTACACGTTCTCAAAGGCATATCACTCGACATTGCCCAAGGCGAGTTTGTCTCAATCATGGGATCGTCGGGTTCGGGCAAATCAACCTTGCTCAATATCCTCGGTATTCTCGACAACTACGACAGTGGCGAATATCGCTTAGGGGGAACACTCATCAAAGATTTATCGGAAACCAAGGCGGCCCAATATCGCAATCGCATGATTGGCTTTATCTTCCAATCGTTCAATCTCATCAACTTCAAGACGGCTGTAGAGAATGTCGAGCTACCGCTTTTCTATCAAGGTGTGGGACGAAAACAACGTCATCGTATGGCAATGGACTATCTCGACCGATTGGGATTGGCAGCTTGGGCAGACCATTATCCTAACGAGATGTCGGGCGGACAGAAACAACGCGTGGCTATTGCACGAGCGTTGATTACACAACCGCAAATCATTCTCGCCGACGAACCCACAGGTGCATTAGACTCAAAAACAAGTGTAGAGGTGATGAAACTGCTTAAACAACTCAACGAAGAACAAGGTATGACCATCGTTGTGGTAACACACGAGAGTGGGGTGGCCAATCAAACCAATAAGATTGTGCATATTCAAGATGGCTTGATTGGCAGTATCGAAGATAATTCGCTACACAATGCCTCACCATTTGGAATGGATGGGTATATGAAATAAGAACCTTTCCCCCGCCCCATTGCTTTGAACTACAGTGAATGTCAAATTCTGCACCACAGAAACAGCAAGCAACGGACCTTGGTCCTCAAGATGGGGAGAACGTAAGCAATCAAGTTTATAAGCCTTATACGTCCTATCGGTCTTATACGCCCTATAATGTTAAAACGCCATTATGATAGAAATCTTTTCCGAATTATGGGCAACAGCCCGACGCAATAAGTTGCGAACAGCACTCACGGGTTTTGCTGTGGCATGGGGTATCTTCATGCTCATATGCCTATTGGGGGCCGGCAACGGACTGATTAATGCCACCCAACAAAATTCCAATCGTTTTCTTGCCAACTCCATGCAGATAAGTGGGGGTGCCACATCACTACCCTACGACGGATTGAAAGAGGGAAGAGTCATCCAACTGAATGATGCCGACACCAAAAGAACGCAGGAAAACTTTACAAAAAACATTGAAACCGTGGGAACGCAGATTGCTCAATACAATGTTACCATATCACGAGGCGAGAACTATATGATAGCCACCCTGATGGGGGTATCGCCCAATGCGGCTGCTATCAATAAGAAAGAAATTTTGCAGGGACGGTTTATCAACGAAAACGACATCCGCGAAAGTAGAAAGAATATCGTAATAAGCGAAGAACAAGCCAAAGAGTTGTTGCCTCAAAACCCCAATAACATCCTTGGCGAAAACATCAAGCTCGATGCCTTTGCCTATCGGGTAGTGGGGATATACAAGAACGACAACAGTCAGCAAAACGACATTGCCTACTGTGCTTTCACCACTGTGCGAACCATCTATAAGAGAGGCGACAAGACCGATAATATCATCTTTTCGTTTCAAGGCTTGGAGACCGAAGCCCAGAATCAAGACTTTGAAAAAGAATATCGCACACAGCTCAACGCCAGCCATCGCATAGCTCCCGACGACGAACAAGCGGTGTGGATATGGAATAGGTTCACACAGAACATGCAGATGCAAACAGGACTGGGCATTCTCAATACAGCTCTTTGGGTCATTGGCATATTCACCCTCCTCAGTGGAATCGTAGGCGTGAGCAATATCATGCTCATCACCGTTAAAGAGCGTACCCGCGAGTTTGGCATACGCAAAGCCATCGGTGCATCGCCCATGTCCATCCTCCGGCTCATCATCATTGAGAGTATTGCCGTTACCACTTTCTTCGGTTATATCGGTATGGTGGCGGGTATGACAGCCAACTGGTATATGGATGCCACCATCGGACAGACAAAGGTAGACACCGGACTTTTCCAAGCCTCGATGTTTGTTAATCCCACCGTGGGTTTCAACGTTTGTATCCAAGCCACCATCCTTATGATTGTGGCAGGCACAATAGCAGGACTTATCCCGGCTCGCAAAGCTGCCCGAATACGACCCATCGAAGCACTGAAAGCCGAATAAAGTCCATCCAATGTTTAAATGAAGCCAAATGAGCAGAACCAAGCTTGCTTGAGTTATGCCAGGGCGATACGAGTTGATGAGCTTGCGAGTAAAACGCACTTTTCGAGGCACAAGAAAAGAATTCAAAAACTCATCCATCAAAAAACTTAAAAAACTCAAATATGATTGACATCGACAGATATAAAGAAATACTCGACACCCTAAGTCGTAACAAAACCCGCAGCTTTCTCACAGGCTTCGGTGTGTTTTGGGGTATCTTCATGTTGGTCACACTGATGGGTGGAAGTCAGGGGCTAAAAGAAAGTATGGAGCACAATTTTGAGGGCTTTGCCACCAACACCGCCTTTATCTGGGCTCAACCCACCACCAAGCCCTATGCCGGCTTCAAGAAAGGCAGGCTATGGGCAATGGAACAGAAAGATGTGGAGCGACTGAAAGAGCAGGTGCCTGAATTGGATGTTATCTCCCCCTTACTGATGCAAAGCGGAAAATCAGCAGTCTATAACGACAAGAAAGCCAACTGCAGCCTGAAGGGTATTGAGGTGAACTATCAACGTGTGGCAGCACCCAAGATGCACTTCGGTAGGTTCATCAACGAGATGGACATACAGCAAAATCGCAAAATCTGTGTCATGGGCAAGAAGATATACAAAAATCTTTTTCCACAAGGAGGCGACCCTATCGGTCAGAAAATCAGCATTGACAAGGTGGAATATACCATTGTGGGGGTGGATTATTCCGCAAGCAACATGAATATCGGAGGTTCTTCCGAGGAAACTGTCTTCATCCCCATCAACGTGTTACAGCAGGTATATGGCATGGGCAAGACCATCCACCTCATCAGCGTAACAGGTCAAGAGGGAGTGGTGATGAGTAACATCAGCAACAAAATGCGTGGCGTCATCGCTCGTAGTCATCATATCGACCCTACCGACGAACAAGGCATCATGGTCTTCAACACCGAGGTTTTGTTTGGCATGATGGACAATTTGTTTAAAGGTGTCAACTGGCTCACATGGCTCGTGGGCATCGGAACTCTCTTGGCCGGTGCCATTGGGGTGAGCAATATCATGATGGTTACAGTGAAAGAGCGTACCACCGAGATTGGCATACGTCGTGCCATCGGAGCCACACCTAACAACATACTCGTCCAAATAGTGAGCGAGAGCATTATCCTCACCACCATTGCGGGTATGTCGGGCATCCTCTTGGCTGTCATCATCCTACAATTCATCGAGATGGGTAATACTGAAGACGGCATCATCATGGTCCACTATCAAATAAGTTTTTGGTATGCCATCGGTGCAACGCTTTTACTCAACGGCTTAGGCATCATCGCCGGTCTGGCTCCGGCCTATCGTGCCATGAGCATCAAGCCGGTGGACGCGATGAGAGATGAATAAGGAGGGGAGTTTTGAGTTGTAGCTTGCTAACTCACTATAAGAATTAAAAAAGATATGAAGAAGAATTTAAAAAAGATATGAAGAAGTATTTAAAATGGATTGTGGCAGCTATCATTGCCCTGATTTTTATCGGAACATTCGTGTTTTTATGGATAAAATCGCAACCGCAAGCCGTGGTTTACGAAGAAGTTACGCCCACGCTGCGCGATTTAAGTAAGTCGACAACCATCACAGGACGCATCGAACCTCGCAACGAGGTGAATGTCAAACCTCAGATTTCGGGCATTGTGGATGCTCTGATGAAAGAGGCAGGACAAACGGTGCAAGCAGGTGAGGTGATTGCCCGACTGAAGGTGATACCCGACATGACGCAACTCTCGGCGGCAGAGGCTCGACTTCGCCTGGCCAATATCAATGTGAAGCAAGCTCTGGTGGATTATCGACGCATGAAAGAACTCTACGACAAGGGTTTGATTGCAGCCGAAGAATACGACCGCACGCATCAGGCTTATCAACAAGCGAAGGAAGAAACGGCTGCTGCCAACGAACATTTGCAGGTGGTTCGCGACGGTGCTTCGAAGAGTAAGGCCCACGCCAGTTCCACCCTCGTGCGTTCAACCATCAGCGGTGTGATACTGGACATTCCCGTCAAGGTGGGCAACTCGGTTATTCTCAGCAACACCTTTAACGATGGTACGACCATTGCCACCGTGGCCAACATGAACGACCTTATTTTTAAAGGCAATATCGACGAGACCGAAGTGGGACAGATTGCACAAGGAATGCCCATGAAGATTACCATCGGAGCATTGAAAGGGGTTACCTTCGATGCCACTCTGGAATACATTTCGCCCCAAGCCGTAGAAAACAATGGGGCTAATCAGTTTGAGATAAAGGCTGCCATCAAGGGTCAACAAGGCAAACATATCCGCAGTGGTTATAGTGCCAATTCGGAGATTGTATTGGCTTCTGCCCACAAGGTACTCACCATTCCCGAGAGTGCCATCGAATTTAGCGACAACGAAACCTTTGTCTATATCGTCAAAGGTGATGAGAACAACAAGACATACGAACGCCGGAAAATCACAACAGGATTGAGCGACGGCATCAATATTGAAGTTAAAAGCGGCATCACTGCACAAGACAAGGTGCGTGGCCCTCAACAAGTAAAAGATCAAGAAAAGCAATAAGATGAGAAGAACATTAGTTTGGATGATGGTTTGTGCCATGGCTATGGCTGCACAAGCCGACGATTTGGAAGTAAAGAAGTTTCAATATGCCGGACCTTTTGAGGTGAAAGAGCCCGCACAAATAGATACGATGGATGTACACTCACGTCCTTACCTACCCGGAGGACTGCTTGATACCCCTGTCAACCTCGACCTTACGGCACAAGGAAAGACAGTGAGCAGTGGCGTCGCCCCTTCTTCTGACCTGCCCTATGCCTTGCACTTGTTGCAATTTGAGGTAACGACCAAGACCTACAAGACCTTCGGCATCGAGGTTAAAGGTTTGAACGACTATAAGGTTTTTATCAATGGCAAGCAGATGTATGGCAGCAACACCACCCAGGCCCCCGGCACTTATAACGTTGTGATAAAATATCTCTCGGAGAAAGACCGCACCGACAGTTTGAAAGTACGCATCAAAAAGGCCGACGATAACATCAGTGTAAGCAGCTCCGGCCAACGCTTGATGGCTCTCACCGACATTCTTCATGCCAAGCAATATGCCGGTGCGAAGATTTCGGCAGACGGACGTTATATCATCGCCTATACCTATCAGGTGCAAGATGGAGGCCAAAGACAAGACTCGTGGCGTGTAATGGAGACGAAAACCGGTAAGGTGCTGACCGAAAGTAAGGACCCACTGGAGTGGATTCCCTATAGCAACCGCTATTATGCGGTACGCAAGGGCAAAGACGGAAGAGACATCATTGCGACCGATCCAACCACCAATGCCACCACTACACTGGCAAAAGGTGTGCCTCAAGGCAGCATCACCATATCGCCAACAGGCGAATACATACTTCTTACCAACGATGTGGACGGGCCTCGCGAAGATGGCGACGTTTTTGAAGTGTTGGTTCCCGACGACCGCCAACCCAACTGGCGAACACGCACACAGCTGTCGCTCTTCAATTGCAAGACCGGCGTGAGCTACCCCATCACCTTCGGCTATCGCAGCATGAGCTTGCAAGACATCAGTCAAGATGGCAAATATGCCCTCATCAGCACCAGTCAACGCCGATTGGAAAAACGCCCCACTCGCTTGGCATCGCTTTATATGCTCAATCTGGAAACCTTAGAGGTACAGCCGGTGGTGGAAGACGAAGGTTTCCTTTCGGGTGCTTCGTTCTCGCCCGACGGCAAGAAATTGGTGATAAAAGCGGGTGCCGAGGCTTTTAACGGTTTAGGAAAGAATCTACCCGACGGACTAACACCCAATATCTACGATTATCAACTCTATATCGTAGACATTGCCACCAAAGCCGCAAAGCCTATGACCAAGAACTTTAATCCCAGCATCGAATGGTTTGAATGGAATCCTCAAGACAATCAAATCTATTTCACCGCCTTGGATAAAGACAAGCAATCGTTCTTCTCACTCAATCCTCAGACTGGCAAGATACGCCAATATGCCATGCCCGAAGACATGGTATCAGGCACATCGTTGGCTGCACAAACACCTCTCATGGCATGGTTTGGCGAGAGTGCGTCTAATTCCGACCGCCTTTATACCATGACCTTGAAAAATGGTAAGTCGGTCTTGGTAGAAGACTTGAGTCGTGACAATCTTCACAATATCACTTTGGGCGAATGCAAGGAGTGGAACTTTGTGTCATCAAAAGGCGATACCATCAACGGCCGTTTCTATCTGCCACCCCACTTCGATGCCACAAAGAAATATCCGCTCATCGTCAACTACTACGGCGGCTGCCTGCCCACGAGCCGCCATTTTGAGAGTCGCTACCCTCACCATGTATATGCAGCACAGGGTTATGTGGTATATGTCATCAACCCCAGTGGTGCTGCCGGCTTCGGACAAGAGTTTGCCGCACGCCACGTTAACACTGCAGGTAAGGGCGTAGCCGAAGACATTATCGAAGGAACGAAGAAGTTTGCGGCTGAACATTCCTATGTCGACAGCAAGAAGATTGGGTGTATAGGTGCCTCGTATGGTGGCTTTATGACTCAATATTTGCAGACCCAAACCGATATTTTTGCTGCAGCCATATCGCATGCAGGCATCAGCGACCACACCAGCTATTGGGGTGAAGGCTTCTGGGGGTATTCTTATAGCGAGGTATCGATGGCAAACAGCTATCCTTGGACACGCAAAGACCTTTATGTAGACCAAAGTCCGCTCTTCAATGCCGACAAGATTCACACCCCCCTCCTCTTCCTTCACGGCACACAAGACACAAATGTACCTGTGGGAGAGAGCATCCAAATGTACACTGCCCTCAAACTCTTAGGCCGCCCCACAGCACTTGTTCTGGTGAATGGAGAAGACCACCAGATACACGATTATCGCAAACGGCAGAAATGGCAAAACACTATCTTCGCCTGGTTTGAGAAATATCTCAAAGACAATAAAGATTGGTGGAACGACCTTTATCCGGAAAAGAACTTGTAAACCGACGGTGAAATACCCGGATGTAATATCCCAAAAGATTGAGGATATATTGCTTTCGACACATGCTGCGTTATTGGCCATCTCTCGCAATGACCAATAACGCAGTTTTTTAAATGTCCGCTTCATGGCTCATTCCCTAACTTTCACCCATCAGGACAGCCTATATTGGCTTACAAATCAGTCTGAATCGGGCAGCAACTCAGTCTGAATCAGTCCTCTATTCAGCCTGAATTGCCATGCAATAGCAAAGATAACAACAGGCAATTCACCGTCTATTGACAAGCAAAGCTTCGTCTGTTCAAGCCTTATTCCTATCCTTCCATTTTGCGTACATTTATTTATTTTTATTCTTTTTTACACTACAAGATAGTACCAACGAGCATTTCTTTCGTATTTAGGCGTAATGGACATTTGGTAGGCTGAAAAAGCTCCAAATGTTCGTAATGGACAAATGGTAGGCTGGCACATTCCTGCCTACTTTGTTATATTCAGGAACCCGTCAATAAACTTCTTTTTGTTGGTTT
>JALEWR010000076.1 GCA_022783515.1 Prevotella sp. | reverse complement strand
TGTAGGAACATTCAATTACGACCTCACAGCTATGCCTACTCTGCATGCACAAGTGGCAGGAGCATCAGCAATGATTCCCCTCGCTCTCTTCTTCATGTTTATTGGTGGTGCAGGTAAGAGTGCTATGTTCCCCTTGCATATTTGGTTGCCCGACGCGATGGAAGGCCCAACACCTGTGTCTGCTTTGATTCACGCGGCTACGATGGTTGTGGCTGGTGTGTTCTTGGTGGCTAGCTTGTTCCCCTTGTTCATCGAGTTTGCACCCGAAGCATTGAAGTGGATTGCTTATATCGCTGCATTCACCGCGTTTTATGCCGCAGCAGTGGCTTGCTGTCAAAGCGACATCAAACGTGTGCTGGCTTTTTCCACTATTTCACAGATTGGCTTTATGTTGGTGGCTTTGGGTGTTTGCGAACCCGATGCAGTAACAAAGGCAGTAGGTACTACAGCCGAGTATGCCGACGTTGAAGGTCTTGGTTATATGGCAAGTATGTTCCACCTCTTTACCCATGCTATGTTCAAGGCTTGCTTGTTCTTGGGGGCAGGTTGTATCATCCACGCTGTGCATTCTAATGAAAAAGCCTACATGGGTGGTTTGAGAAAGTATATGCCTGTCACACACATCACTTTCCTTATCTCTTGTTTGGCTATTGCGGGTATTCCTCCATTCTCCGGCTTCTTCTCTAAAGACGAAATCTTGGTGGCATGCTATCATTTTAGTCCTGTGATGGGAGCTGTGATGAGTGGTATCGCAATGATGACCGCCTTCTATATGTTCCGCTTGTATTACGTTATCTTCTGGGGTAAGAGTTATTACGAAACACATGCTGCTGAAGGGGTACATCAGCCTCATGAAGCACCATTGACGATGACCCTTCCTTTGATTATTCTTGCAGCCATCACTGTTGTTGGAGGTTTTATTCCTTTCGGACAGTTTGTTTCTGCCAATGGTGTTGCTTTCCATACACATCTTAATTGGACTGTTGCCGGTACCAGTGTTCTTCTCGCTGTTATCGGTATTGCTGCAGCAACGATTATGTATAAGGGTGAAAGCACTCCCATTGCCGATAAATTGGCTAAGACTTTCCCCACACTTCACCGTGCAGCTTACAAGCGTTTCTACATGGACGAAGTATGGCAGTTTGTAACCCACAAGATTATTTTCCGTTGCTTCTCTACACCTATTGCCTGGTTCGACCGCCACGTTATTGATGGTACATTCGACTTCTTGGCATGGGGTTCTAATGAAGCCGGCGAAACAATCCGCGACTGGCAGAGTGGCGACGTTCGTCATTATGCAGTTTGGTTCCTCAGTGGAGCTGTGGCTTTGGCTTTATTCTTACTTTGCTTATTATAATAGTAACAACACGAAAATAGAAAATAAAAATGAGTATATTAACATTATTCGTCGTTATTCCTGTACTGATGCTACTTGCTTTGTGGCTTGCCCGCAATGTCAATCAAGTGCGTACAGTGATGGTTGTAGGATCATCTGCCTTGTTGTTGCTATCGTTCTGGTTAGTAATGGCTTATCTCCAACTCCGCAACGGAGGCAACACCGATGCCATGCTCTTTACTTATAGCACATCATGGTTTGCACCTCTCAATATTGAATATAATGTAGGTGTCGATGGAATTTCTGTGGTGATGATTTTGCTCACCAGCATCATCGTCTTTACTGGTACTTTTGCGTCTTGGCGTCTAAAGCCCATGACCAAAGAATACTTCCTTTGGTTCACCCTTCTTAGTACGGGGGTCTATGGTTTCTTTATCTCTATCGACCTTTTTACCATGTTTATGTTCTACGAGGTTGCCCTCATTCCTATGTATCTTTTGATTGGTGTATGGGGTAGTGGTGATAAAGAATATGCTGCCATGAAGCTTACCTTGATGCTGATGGGTGGTTCTGCTCTCTTGATTATCGGAATTTTGGGAATTTATTATTTCAGTGGTGCAACCACCATGAACATTCTCGAAATTGCCCATATGCACAACATTCCTGTGGAAGTACAGAAAGTGTTCTTCCCCATGCTCTTCATCGGATTTGGTGTTTTGGGTGCTTTGTTCCCCTTCCATACATGGTCGCCCGACGGTCATGCTTCTGCTCCCACAGCAGTATCAATGCTCCATGCCGGCGTATTGATGAAGTTGGGAGGTTATGGCTGTTTCCGCGTGGCAATGTTTTTGTTGCCCGATGCTGCTAAAGAGTTGTCTTGGATTTTCCTCATCCTTACCACTATCTCTGTGGTTTACGGAGCTTTGTCGGCTTGTGTACAAACCGACTTGAAGTATATCAATGCCTATTCTTCTGTATCTCACTGTGGATTGGTGTTGTTTGCTCTTTTGATGATTACCCAGACAGCTTCTACAGGTGCGGTGTTGCAAATGCTTTCACATGGTTTGATGACAGCTCTCTTTTTTGCCTTGATTGGTATGATTTATGGCAGAACACACACGCGTGATATTCGTAAGTTGGGGGGACTGATGAAAGTGATGCCCTTCCTTAGTGTGGGTTATGTCATTGCAGGTTTGGCTAACCTCGGACTTCCCGGCTTCTCTGGCTTCGTTGCCGAGATGACCATCTTTGTGGGTTCGTTTGAAAACAATGATGCCTTCCATCGCACAGCCACAATCCTTGCTTGTACAGCCATCGTTATTACCGCTGTTTATATCTTGCGTGTGGTAGGAAAGATTCTTTATGGTAAAGTGGAAGATCCGCATTACTTGGAGTTGACAGATGCCACTTGGGACGAACGTTTCTCTGTTATCTGTCTCATCCTTTGTGTGGCAGGCTTAGGTATGGCTCCTCTTTGGGTGGGCAATGTTATCAGCGATTCTGTTGGCCCGATTATCGACCATATTAATAGCATTTCTGTTGTAGCATCACTATAAACACTGAAGAAAAATGAATTTAGATTATAGTCAATTTTTAAATATGATGCCGGAAGTAACATTGATGGCTATCCTCATCATTGTTTTCATTGCCGACTTTGTAAGTGCTAAGCAAGCACCCATCGTGTTGACAGGTTCAAAAGACTTGGTGTCACCTCGTCCTTGGTTCAACCCTTTGATGGCGTTGTTAATGGTGGCTCATATCGCCATTAATATCTGTCCCACAGAGGCATCAACCACTTTTGAAGGCATGTATTACACCAATGCGTCGGTGAGTGTAATAAAAACAATTTTGGCGTTGGGAACACTTATTGTCTTCATACAGTCAAAAGGTTGGATGTCGCGTCCCGATACTAACTTTAAGGAGGGCGAATTCTATCTATTGGTCATTTCCACTCTGTTGGGTATGAATATGATGATTAGTTCAAGTCATTTCTTATTGTTCTTCCTTGGTTTGGAAATGGCGTCTGTACCCATGGCATGCCTTGTGGCTTTAGACAAGTATCGTCATCATTCGGCAGAAGCTGCAGCGAAGTTCATCCTTACTGCAACCTTCTCAAGCGGTGTGATGCTCTATGGCATCTCATTCCTCTATGGTGCAACGGGTACACTTTATTTTGATGCGATGGCTGCTAAGATTGTTGCCACTCCGATGGTGATTCTCGGTATGGTGTTCTTCTTCAGTGGCTTGGGTTTCAAAATTTCTCTTGTTCCCTTCCATTTCTGGACAGCCGATGCTTATCAAGGTGCTCCTACCACCATCACCGGGTATCTCTCGGTGGTATCTAAGGGTGCAGCAGCTTTCGTGCTGTGTGTTATCCTGACTAAGGTGTTTGCTCCTCTTGCTCTCTATTGGCATAACCTTTTGGCAATCGTCATTGTGTTGAGCATCACTGTTGCCAACCTCTTTGCCATCCGTCAGAGTGAGTTAAAGCGTTTTATGGCATTCAGTTCGGTATCACAAGCGGGATACATCATGTTGGCAGCTTATGGAGATGCCCACATGGGCTTGGCAGCCTTGTCTTATTATGTCTTGGTTTATGTGGTAGCTAACCTTTGTGTCTTTACCATCATCAGCGTAATTGAAGAAAAGAACAACGGAGCAACTGAAATGGCTGCTTACAACGGCTTGTATGCAACCAATCCCAAGTTGGCATTCCTCATGACACTTGCTCTCTTCTCTTTGGGTGGTATTCCTCCCTTTGCAGGTATGTTCAGCAAGTTCTTCATCTTCATGGCGGCAGTGGAGGGTGGAAGCACCTTGTCTTATGTCGTTTTGTTTGTGGCATTGATTAATACGGTTATCAGTCTTTATTATTATCTGCTCATCGTTAAAGCTATGTACATTAATAAGAACGATAATCCTCTGCCGGCGTTTACAAGCGATTGCAACACCAAGATAGCTCTGGCTCTCTGCACCTTCGGTATCGTAGCCTTTGGTGTGTGCAGCTATTTCTACGAGTGGATTGTTAATCCGTTCTGACAACAGCATACGTCTTAATAAGTAAAATGCCTTATACTGAATAGGATTTTCCCTCCTTTCAGTATAAGGCATTTTCCTTTTGACTATCGAAGCTCTTCTTTATTTCTCTATTTCAAGGTTTTTCATACCTATATCTCTATCTCTTTTTTTCTCAAACTCATTATTATTGCGACTTCGTCTCACAGCCTTTGCTATGCAGTAGAGTCTGATTGGCTTATCAATTCAGCCTAAACTTTTCTGCAGTCCTGTCTTTCCTGCTCCTCAATTTATCCTTTTCTTCTTTTCTGTTATCCTTCATTTGCTATAAAACTGTATATTTGCAAGAGAATAAAAACAAAGGATACAGGTACTCCTATACTATCCTATAGTGTCTTAGGTCTCCCCAGATTTTCTTAGAAAAATACAGAAAAGCTTGCCTCTTATCTATTTTCCTCATCTAAAACAAAAAGAATACAGCCATGGAGAAAGAAAACCAAAGCAATTACGCATAAACACCAATTATAAAGCACTCTTTTTCTACCAAAAGGCGGATGCACTCTATCAACTCACCTATATCTTCTGCCAACGCTTTTACCCCAATGTGATGCTTGTACCGTTAATCAAAGGTAGTGTCCTAAAAAAGTGTGTAAGCCCATTTTTTCTTATCTTTGTAATGTTAAAAATAAAAACAAAAAAGAATGGAACTTACACAAACACAAATTTCGGAAATTATTTCCAATTACACAAGCAATAACGAGGAATTTGTAATGATTCAATCTTTCATTATGATTTTTTAAT
>JALEWR010000061.1 GCA_022783515.1 Prevotella sp. | reverse complement strand
ATGATGTATTGCAGGCAGGTGGGAGTGGAGGTACATCTCTCCACGCAACTCAATATATCGAATATCGATGCGTTGAAGTTTTATGCTCAATTTGCTGATGTGGCAGTGTTGGCACGCGAGTTGAGTATGGAACAAGTGGGTGAAATTTATCGCAAGATAGAAGAAGACAAGGTGGTGGGTCCTCGTGGCGAGCTTGTGAAGATTGAGATGTTTTGCCACGGAGCCTTCTGTATGGCCATCAGCGGTAAGTGCTATTTAAGTTTGCACGACGCCAACCGGTCGGCTAACCGCGGTCAATGCACACAGATTTGTCGTCGCTCTTACACCGTAACCGATAATGAAACAGGTAACCAGCTGGAGATAGACAACAAGTATGTGATGAGTCCTAAAGACCTCAAAACCGTGTCGTTTATTGATAAGATGATGACAGCAGGTGTGCGAGTGTTTAAGATTGAAGGAAGAGCCAGAGGACCGGAGTATGTTTACACCGTGGTACAATGTTATAAGGAAGCAATTCAAAGTGTTCTCGACGGTACTTATACCGACGAGAAGAAAGCCGAATGGGACCGTCGTCTTGCCACTGTCTTTAATCGCGGCTTTTGGGATGGCTACTATCAGGGACAGACCATGGGCGAGTGGACAAAGAAATATGGTAACAAGGCCACAGAGAAAAAGATGCTTGTGGGTAAGGTTATCAAGTATTTCTCTAAGCTTGGCGTAGCAGAAGTGGCTGTGGAGGCAAGCGAACTGGAGGTAAACGACAAGATGCTTATCACGGGAACAACCACCGGCGTGATGTTTCTCGATGCCACGGAGATACGCTACGAACTGAACCCTGTGCAGAAAGCAGAAAAGGGTTGGCGTGTGTCTGTTCCCGTACCCGATAAGGTCAGACCCAATGATAAGGTGTATAAGATGATAAAATCTTGAAAACTCATCAACTCAAGAACTCACAAAAAAACCTTCTGACTCTCATTGAGAATCAGAAGGTTTTTATTTTTGATATTCTCTTCGTCTTGGAAGCGAAAGCGAAATTCATTTTTTCTCTTTCCTCGAAAAGTGCGTTTTTTCGCCATGGCATAACTTAAGCAAGCTTAGTTCTGCTCATTTGGCTTACCAAAACGTTAGAATTTCTTATAACCATACTTCGCTGTGCAGCAAAGTTCTTCTTCGATACGAATCAATTGGTTGTACTTAGCCATACGGTCTGTGCGGCTCATAGAACCTGTCTTGATTTGTCCGGAGTTGGTTGCCACAGCGATGTCGGCGATAGTGGTATCTTCTGTTTCGCCTGAACGGTGAGAAGTTACTGAAGTGTAACCTGCACGGTGAGCCATTTCGATAGCTTCGAGTGTCTCTGTCAATGAACCGATTTGGTTAACCTTGATAAGGATAGAGTTTGCAGCACCCATCTTGATACCCTTCTCCAAGAACTTCACGTTGGTTACGAACAAGTCGTCACCTACCAATTGGCAACGGTCGCCAATCTTAGCGGTGAGTTTCACCCAGTTGTCCCAGTCGTTTTCATCCAAACCATCTTCGATAGAGTCGATAGGATACTTGGTAATCAATTCTTCCAAGTAAGCGATTTGCTCTTCAGCAGTAAGTTTCTTACCGTTAGGATCTTTAGCCTTACCATCCTTCAACTTGCTATAGTCATAGAAGTATTGTCCGTTTTCAACCACAGCAAATTCAGACGCTGCACAGTCCATTGCGATTGTTACGTCCTTACCGGGTTCGTAACCGGCGTCCTTGATAGCCTGCATGATAGAATCCAAAGCGTCTTCGATACCATCAAACTTAGGAGCGAAACCACCCTCATCACCAACAGCTGTTGAAAGACCGCGTTTCTTCAAGTTCTTTGCCAATGTGTGGAACACTTCAGCACCCATGCGCAATGCTTCCTTTTCAGATGGAGCACCAACGGGGCGAATCATGAATTCCTGGAATGCGATAGGAGCATCAGAGTGAGCACCACCATTGATGATATTCATCATAGGTACGGGCAAGGTGTAAGTGTTGGCACCACCGATATAACGATATAAAGGCATGTTCAATGCTTTAGCAGCTGTTTGAGCCACTGCCAAAGAAACACCGAGGATAGCGTTAGCACCGAGCTTGCTCTTTGTAGGTGTTCCGTCGAGTTCCAACATCTTGTAGTCGATGGCACGTTGTGCAGTAACATCCCAACCCTTCAACGCGGGAGCGATGATGTTGTTAACGTTTTCAACAGCCTTCAAAACACCCTTGCCCATGAAGCGAGCCTTGTCGCCATCACGCAATTCGAGTGCTTCGTTCTCGCCTGTAGATGCACCTGAGGGTACGCTGGCACGACCCATCACGCCGTTTGTCAATGTTACTTCTACTTCTACTGTGGGATTACCTCTTGAGTCGATAATCTCTCTTGCATGAACTTTTTCAATTACCATAATTAGTTATTTATTTAATTAAATAAAAATGTATACATTTAATTCTTTGCAAAGATAAGATTTATTTTGCAAACATGGCGGCTTATTAAAAGTTTTTTGATGGTGGGCGAGACTATAAATGTGTAGTTCCTGTTTCTGACTCTTCATCAACAGCGTTCTATGAGGGATGGGAGAGAGATGAAGTGTCTTTAGTAGGGTTGTGATGAAGTAATTCTATTGGTTGGTTGAAGTCAGGTTGTTGGCTGTCAGAAGTTGCTCTGTTGTTGAACAAAATTTAGGTTATTGCCTCGCAAGAGTTCAGCCGCTACCGACCAATTGAGGCTAAATTGTAGAGGAATTGAGACCGGATAGATTAGCAAAACAGCCTTTCTTGCTTTTCAATTAAGACTGATTTGTTGAATGGTGTTTGCTTAAACGGGTAACGAGAAGGGATTGATGAGATAATGAAAGGGGAGCAATGATTTATCAATAAAACAAACCGTTAATTATAGTTAACTAATTTGGGCATTGTAAAAAATATAATAAATTTGCTAATCAGAAATATCAACCTATCATTAGACAGCTTTATCAAACAATAAATTATATCTACCTATTTAAATTTTAATTACATGTTAACTAAAAACAAAATTCCACTTTTGATGGCTTTGACCATGATGACGCCGGTGGTGTCTTATGCCGGTTCATTGCCAACTCAAGCTACGGCTGTTGCACAGCAGCAAGCTGTTTGTAAAGGTGTGGTCAACGATGCTAATGGCGAACCAATTATCGGTGCGTCGGTGAAAGTAAAAGGCACAAACAATGGTGCTGTAACCGATTTGAACGGTAATTTCTCGCTTGCCAATGTAGCAGCTAATGCCAAACTTATTGTTTCTTACATCGGCTACCAAACACAAGAAGTTGTTTGGAATGGCAGTAGCTTAACCATTACTTTAAAAGAAGATGCAGCAACGTTGCAAGATGTTGTGGTTATTGGTTATGGTGTGGTAAAGAAAGCTGACTTGGCCGGTTCGGTTTCGGTGCTTGACAGTAAGAATTTTAAAGACCAACCCATCACACAGGTGAGCGATGCCTTGCAGGGACGTGTAGCAGGTGTTAACGTGGTGAGCGATGGTTTGCCCGGCGGCTCTGTCAAGATTCGCGTGCGTGGTGCCAACTCTATTAACAAGAGCAACGAACCCCTCTATGTTGTCGACGGAATGGTACGCGAATCGGGTTTGGAGGGAATCAACCCCGAGGATATCCAGAGTATGCAGGTGTTGAAAGATGCTTCGTCTACCGCTATTTATGGTAGTCGTGGTGCTAATGGTGTGGTTATTGTCACTACCAAAGAAGGACGCAAGGGGCAAAGCAATATTACCTTCGATGCGTCTTACGGTGTGATGAATGCCACCCGATTGCCAAAGATGATGGACACCAAGACCTACGCACAAGCGTTGGTGAAATATGCTAAGATATCCGAGAACGATGTGAAAGAATATCTTGATGGTACCAACCCGGGTATCGATTGGGCTGATCAAATGTTCCGTACGGGTCAGGTGCAAAACTACAAGTTGGTATTTGCTAAAGGTGGCGAAGGCTTGCAGTCGTATGTGTCGGCTAACTATATGAAGCACGATGGTCTGATTGACAAAACCAGTTATGAACGCTACGCCATCAAGGGTAATATCAAGGCGAGCATGACCAAATGGTTGGACGTTACCTTGGATGTCAATGCCTCTCACAACGTGGGTAAGGGTATCGGTGGCTTGGAAATGGGTGGCTACAATCCCTTATGGATTGCTTTCAATTCATCTCCTACCATGAACATGTTTGATGCCAACGGTAACTACGAATGGGATAAGTATGGTACTATTCAAGAAAATGCTTATGGTGTGATTGCAGGTTCGCAAAGCGAGCGTCGTCGCGACATCTTTAATGGTCGTATTGATTTACGTTTTACTTTAGCTCCGGGGTTAACCTTCACCACCAGCAATGGTATTGACTATTACAACAATACAGGTTATGGTTTTACTCCTTTTATCACAACGGCCAAGAGCAACAGTATGAGCAACAGAAACTTCCAGCGTCGTATGTTGCAAAGTACGAACAACTTGACATGGATGAAAGATTGGAATAACAAGCATTTCCTCACATTGACAGGCGTTTGGGAAGCAACCAAGAGCGAAAACCGCCATATGGGCATCAATGGTACTAATCTTCAAGCTGAGGCTGTGGGTTGGTGGAATGTGAAGAACGCACAAACCCGCGATGCGGATAACGGCTATTCTGATTGGGCATTACTCTCGGGTGTGGGCCGTGCAATCTACAACTACGATAACCGCTACATGGTAACCGGTACATTCCGTGCCGACGGCTCTAGTAGGTTTACAAAGAACAAGTGGGGCTATTTCCCCTCATTGGCAGTGGCATGGACGGCGTCTAACGAAGCCTTTATGAAACCCTACCAAGATGTTGTCAGCAACTTGAAAGTGCGTGCCAGCTATGGTGTCATCGGTAATCAGGATATCAATCCTTATTCAACCTTAGCCACGCTCACACAAACCACTACTTATTTCGGTACCAATGCAGGTGTTACCGGTTATTGGGCGAACTCGGTGGCAACACCTGACATTAAATGGGAAAAGACCAAACAGTTTGACTTAGGGGTCGACTTGGGTTTCCTCAACAATCGTATCGAAGTTTCTTTGGACTATTTCAACAAACGCACATCCGATGCCTTGCTGACCACCAACCTGGCTAACTATTTGGGTGGAACATCTTATCTGGTGAATGCCGGTGAAGTGTCCAATAAGGGTATCGATGTTTCGGTTTCGGCACGCGTTATCGAAGGCAACGACTTCTCTTGGACTTCTAGTGTCAATGGAACATACCTCAAGAACAAAGTGGAGAAATTGACAGCACAACAACCCATTCTCTATGGTGCTGCTTTCCAATCAATCGTTACTTCTTCTACTATCGTGAAAGAGGGTGAAGCCATCGGTACACTCTTCGGTTACGACTGGGCAGGCATCGACCAGGAAGGTTATGATACCTACAGAACAGCCGACGGGCAAGTGACACGCACACCTACTGAAGCCGACCGCGTGGTATTGGGTAAGGCCACTCCCGATTTTACCTTGGGATGGAACAATACCCTGACTTATAAAAACTGGTCGCTCAACGCATTCTTTAACGCGGCCTTTGGTGTACAACGCATGAACTTGTTACGCTTTGCCATGAACTCAATGATTGGTAATTCGCGTATGTTTACCGATGCGGGTTATCTGGACGAGATAGGCAAAACCATGCCTAACCCCTTGGTGGCTAACAACCAATATATCGGTAACTCTTCTAAGTTTGTGGAAAATGCCAACTTCTTCCGTTGCGAAAACATCACCTTGTCTTATGATATGCCTAAGAGCATGACTAAGTTTGCTGATATTCGTCTGAGTTTCAGCGTTCAAAATCTCTTTACCCTCACAGGATATAAGGGAGCGAACCCCTCAGGCTTCTCATTCGCAGGACATGGAAGAGATACCGATAATGGTATTGACACAGGTGCTTATCCCACTCCGAGAACATTTACTTTTGGCGTACGCATGAACTTCTAAAATCGTAGTATCAATATGAAAACAAAAATATTAAGCTATTGCCTTCTCGCCGGCTCTGTATTGGCGGCTACTTCTTGTAGCGATTTCTTGACAGAGAAGCCCCAAGGCACATTGACACCGGAAAACTATTTTTCCAATCAGGCCGAATTGGATATGAGTGTATATGCACTCTATTCTAAGGTTCAGGCCTTTCAATGTAACTCTAATCCCATGATTGTGCAATGTCAGGGCGATGACGTTACCTCTACCACAGGTTCTAACAAGGCCGCCTATCTCTCTGCCGATGCTTTTGAGGTTCCTACCGATCCCAAAGGACTGGAAGACAATTGGGCTCGCTATTATACCATTATCAAGGCAGCTAACTTGATTATTGATAATGCAAGGAAGGCCAAGACTTCGGAGGCTGAAATCAATATTGCTTTAGGACAGGCTTACTATTGGCGTGCTTTCTCTTATTTCGGATTGGTGCGTGTTTTTGGCGAATTGCCCATGAATCTTACCAACGAACCCGATAATAACACCACACCACTGTCGTCGGTTGAGGATGTGTATAATCAGATTCTTGCCGACTTGGATGCAGCCGAGAAATGTAATTTGCCCGTGAAGTATAGTGGTGCGAATCGTTCTATCAATGGTGTCAATATCTATGTTTCTGAACAGGCAGTAAAGGCAACGCAGGCAGCTGTGTATATGGCAATGGCAGGTTTCCCGCTCAACAAAACCGAATATTATGCCAAGGCGGCTGTGGCTGCCAAGCAAGTAATTGATGGCGTTAATAGTGGTAAATATCCTCATCAGTTGTTGAATGACTTTGCCGATGTTTATTCATACGGTAAGAATTTTCATTCTGAAACGCTTTTGGGAATCGACTACAATAGTACTCCCGGCGGATGGAGCGAAGGCGACTCGCAGCTTTCTTCATGTCATCAGTCGGGTAAACTGTGGAGTGGCTGGGGCGACTTCCTGGCAGAGCGTCGCTACTGGGCATCTTATCCGGAAGGCCCTCGTAAGGATGCCACCTATTCTAAGCGTATCCTGTTAAGTAATAAGGTGGCTGTCGACTGGTGGGCAACAACCGATGGTGAGGCTTATGATGGCAAAAATAATGCAGTGCCTGATTTTCGTCCTATGTTTGTGGCTTTTAGTGTGAACCAAGACGATAAGGGACAGCCCATCGCTGCAGCCTTCGATTATACCAAGCCTGTATGGGGCGGTATGTGTATCAATAAGCGTCACCATCTCATTCGTTATTCAGAAGTGTTGTGTTGGTATGCTGAGTCGGCAGCCCGTGCCGGTGGCGACTTGACAGCGGCTAAGGACGCGTTGAAGAAAGTACGCAAGCGTGCTTATCAGGATGCAGTAAAGGTGTCTGAAGTGGATGGCATGAATGCACAACAGCTGGCTGATGCAGCTTATAACGAGCATGGTTATGAAGTTGCAGGTTATGTGTTGTCAATGGTTACACGTCGTGCCGACCAGTTCCGCTTGGATAAGCTGAAAGAGACTTACGACTATCGCAAGGGGGTGCAAAGAGATGTGCTGGTAAAGGCCGGAACCGAGACCCACAGTGTGGATAAAGACGGCAAGCCTTTCACTTACAGACTCAAGGCTGACGTTGTTGTTCCTGAGAACATGACCGTTACCGCTGCATGGAATGGCAATGCCTCTATCTACCACAACTATCCTCCAAAGGAAGTTGAGAAGAATGGTAATTTGGTAAGAAAGTAAGGGCTTTAGGCGGCTATGGAAGCCCAAGGCGTGCCTGGCCCCTAACATCTCTCTACACTTCTAAATAATGTTAATGAATGAAAGAAAAATGAGTAAGGCTATTGCGGAATAAAAAATAGTGCTTACCTTTGCATCGTATTCGCGAGAATATTTTCATAATAAGTTTTCATTAGGTTAGTAGTTTGATAGATTTTTAAGGTTAAAGATTATGTTATTAGATTTTGAAACAACCGTATTATTGGTTGGCGTTACAATCGTAACGGTTTTAAGCGTTTTCGCTTTAAAACATACCAAAATACGTTAACATTATTCTTTAAGGAAGGTACCAGGATGAGTGATCATGCTGGTATCTTTTTTTATATCCTTTCTTGTCTTCTTTTATGTCCTTTTGTTTTATTCTAATGGCATTAAGGCACGTTAAAAACAAGCTTTTATTCTGATAATAATATAATATTGTGAATAAAAAGGAAAGTATTTGCAGATTTCTCGTTAAATTTGCAGATAAAATTAATTTTAAAACGATGAATAAAAGACTGTTGCCCTTAGCGGTGCTATTTTCTACTATATGGTTACTCACTTCGTGTCTGAAGAATGATGATGCGGACATGGATTATCCTCACGATACCGCCATCACCGCTTTTAGCTTGGGAACGTTGAATCGTTATCAAACAACTCTTTCATCGAAAGGTGTGGATAGTACTTATCGTACAACCGTAGAAGGTAAGCAATACGGCTTTAGTATTGACCAAAATAACGCTTTGATTTTTAATGCAGATTCTCTGCCTTATGGCGTGGATGCCAAGAAGGTGGTGTGCAATATTACTTCCAAAAACTCGGGAGTGATATTGATTAAAAGCATGACGAGCGATTCGTTGCGATTGTATGCGGCAACCGACTCTGTAGATTTCAGTGTACCCCGGGTGATAAGAGTGTATAGCTCATCGCAAGAACAATTTCGTGATTATACAATTCGCTTGAATGTACATCAGGAAAAAGCCGACGAGATGAAGTGGAATTTGGTTGGCACACAATCGCAGTTGGCTAATCTCACTGCGATGAAGGCGGTAACCGTAACCCGTCAACTCTATGTCTTTGGTTTGGAAAACGGACAGACAACTGTTTATTCAGCCGCGTCTTCCGCTGCCGCCCAATGGCAGAAGCTGACACCTAATGTGGTTTTAGATGCCAATGCTTATAAAAATGTGGCAGTTTTTCAAGGTAAGCTTTATCTGCTCAATGGTACAACGGTCCTCTCGTCTGCCGATGGCAAGACATGGAACAGTGTGGCTGCTGTAAATGCGAATATGCAATCGCTTGTGGCAGTGTCCGGTTTAGGTGTTCACCTCTTGGGGACCGATGCAAAGATTTATCTGTTGAAGCATGGCGAAACACAACTCGCTCCCGAAGCTTTGGATGCAGCAGGCAGCTACCTGCCTACCGACAATTGGAATGCAGTGGTGTTAAAAGCGGAGTCGGGAACAAAAGAGAATGTGCTATTGATTGGAAATAGATCCGTGGGTGCTTATGCCGGTGATGCCCATGCTGTGGTATGGAATCGCCTGATACTCGATGCTGCTAATGCGTTGGCTGAGCCTTGGTCTTATTATGCTGCTGAAGGGCAATACGCCTTGCCCCGCCTTGTTAATCTGCAAGTAGTGGGTTACGACGGCGGTTTGTTGGCTTTAGGAGGTACAGGATTGGGAGCTGCTAAACAAAAGGCGTTTGAACATTTCTATTATAGTGGAGATGGCGGACTCACTTGGAAAAACAATGCAGTCTACCAATTGCCCAAAGCATTTAATAGTAGTGACACGGCGTTTGCCATGACCGTGGATGCCGACAATAACATTTGGATGGTGTGCGGTGGTACAGGGCAGGTGTGGAAAGGACGCAAAAACTCGGCCGGTTGGCAAAAAACCGACACCGTGTTTACATCGTCATCCTCATCAGGCAGCTAAAAGCATACACTTTCTCTCCAAAATATAATCCCTATATATAATAAGGTATGATAAAACTCTTCACCCTTCTGATGCTTCTCGCCTTTGTTGGCAGAGTGCAGGCACAAGACGACCTCGAATATAAGATGGAGGTGGGTGCAGGTGTAGGGATGTTGACTTATCAAGGAGATTTCAACGGAAGTATAACGAAAAATCCGCAAGCAGCTGTAGGAGTGATGCTCAAGCGAGTGTTCAATCCCTATATGGCATTGAGCTTGCAAGCAACAACGGGAAAGATAAAAGGCAGTTCGACAGGACTCTCTACTTATTATCCCGCATACGAACAAACCGCCTATAGCTTTACTCATAACCTCACCGATGTGAGTGTTTTCTATGAGTATAACTTCTGGCCATACGGCACAGGTCGCGACTATCGGGGAGCAAAGCCCCTCACGCCCTATATCTTTGCCGGACTGGGTGTCACCTTTGTAAGTGGTGGCTCAAAGAATGTGGCAGCCGCTCATCTGCCCATTGGTGTGGGGGTGAAATATAAAGTGGGCAAGAGGGTTAATCTTTCTTTGCAATGGATTACTCGTTTTACAACGAGCGATGAATTGGACGGAGTGAAAGATCCTTATGGTGTAACTAGCACAGGCGTGTTTAAAAACAAAGACGGATATTCTGCACTTATGGCAACCGTAACATATAGTTTTATGGCCAAATGCAGAACCTGTAACAAAGATTGACAGATGGTACACGAATTGGATAAAAACAGAATACCCGAGCATATCGCCATTATCATGGATGGCAACGGGCGTTGGGCTACCGAACGCGGAAAAGAACGCAGCTATGGACATCAAGCCGGCGTAGACACCGTGCGTCATATCACTTCCGAGTGTACACGATTGGGAGTGAAGTATCTCACGCTCTATACATTCTCTACTGAGAATTGGAATCGCCCTGCCGATGAAATATCAGCTTTGATGGGTTTGGTGCTTTCGTCTTTAGAGGATGAAATCTTTATGAAGAATAATGTGCGGTTTCAGGTGATAGGCGATATCGGTCGCTTGCCTGCTGTGGTACAAGAAAAATTGCAACAAACCATCAACAATACTGCCGGCAATACCGCCATGACAATGGTGGTGGCACTAAGCTACTCGTCTCGTTGGGAAATAACCGAGGCAACTAAGCGTATAGCACAAGAGGTGAAGAATGGTAGCATGATGTTGGAAGATATCGACGAGGCGATGATAAGTAAGTATCTCACTACGGCATCGATGCCCGACCCCGAATTGCTTATCCGCACCGGGGGCGAGTTGCGAATCTCCAATTATCTGTTGTGGCAGATAGCTTATTCAGAATTATATTTCTGCGAAACCTATTGGCCCGATTTCAGAGAAGAACATCTGCACGCTGCCATTGCCGACTATCAGATGCGTCAACGGCGCTTTGGTAAGACCGAAGAACAGGTAGAAAGCGAAAGACAGCAGTAAAACATGCCGAGCCATTGCATGCCCCACTGGAGCAACATGCAAGACATGGCACACACGAAGGAAAAGACGAAAGAGTATGCCCAGGCACTCTTGATAACGATATACAAAAGAATGATAATAACATCGAAGATGAAACTAAAAAATAAGGTGTTACCTATAGTCTTGTTCTGTACATGTAGTATGGGAGCAAGTGCTCAAGTAAAGATAACGCATCCGGACATCACCTATGCTGGAACACCACGAACCTTGGTTCTTGGCGGAATCAATGTTTCGGGTATTGAAGGCTACGAAGACTTTATGCTCACCGGTATCTCCGGACTCACCGTGGGACAAGAGATTACCGTTCCCGGTAACGAAATAACCGATGCTGTGAAGCGTTATTGGAAACATGGTTTGTTTTCGGATGTTTCTATCGCTGCCGACTCCTTGGTTGGCAACAAAATCTATCTGCACATCCGTCTGGCTCTGCGTCCCAGAGTGTCGAGTATCAATTATGTAGGCTTGAAGAAGTCGGAGCGTGAAGATATGGAAGCGAAGTTGGGCTTGCTCAAAGGCTCTCAGATTACGCCCAATATGATTGATCGTGCTAAGTTGTTGGCAAAGCGTTACTTTGATGATAAGGGTTTTAAGAATGCCGACATCGAGATACAGCAACGCGACGATGTGGCAGGTAAGAATCAAGTGATTTTGGATGTTATCATCGATAAGAAAGAAAAAATGAAAGTAAGACAAATCCTTATCGAAGGAAATGAAAAGCTTTCAGACAAAAAAATCAAAGGTGGACTCTTCCGTAAGGGAGCTTTCGCCAAGACACACGAGGCAGGTAAGTTGTCGAGCTTCCTCAAGTCGAAGAAGTTTACGGCTGAACGGTGGAAAGAAGACAAAGAAAAACTCATCGCCAAGTACCACGAATTGGGTTATCGCGATGCGGTGATTCTATCCGATAGCGTGTGGAATGTAGACGATAAACACGTTAATACTTATGTGAAGGTGGATGAAGGTCGTCAATATTTCTTGCGTAACATCACTTGGGTGGGTAATACCATCTATTCAACCGACTATCTCTCGGCGGTGTTGGGTATGAAGAGTGGCGATGTTTATAACCAAAAACTCTTGAATAAGCGTCTGACAGAGGATGAGGATGCTGTGGGTAACAACTATTGGAACAATGGTTACCTCTTCTATAACTTGCAACCCACTGAAGTAAATATCGTGGGCGATTCCATTGATTTGGAAATGCGTATTGTGGAAGGACAGCAAGCACGCTTGAATAATGTGCGTATCAATGGTAATAACCGTTTGTACGAAAACGTTATTCGTCGTGAGTTGCGTACCAAGCCGGGCGACTTGTTTTCTAAAGAAGCCTTGCAACGTTCGGCTCGTGAGTTGGCGTCAATGGGTCACTTCGATCCTGAAAAGGTGAACCCCGATGTAAAACCCAACTATGAAGATGGTACGGTAGACATCAACTGGAACCTTGAACAAAAGAGTAGTGACCAGATTGAATTCTCATTGGGTTGGGGACAAACCGGTGTGATTGGTCGTGTGGGTTTGAAACTCAACAACTTCTCTATGCGTAACCTCTTTAGTAAGAACAAAGAGAGGAGAGGAATTCTACCTATCGGTGATGGCGAAACATTGTCGTTGGGTGCTCAAACCAATGGTACCTATTATCAGTCGTACAACGCCAACTATTCAACCAACTGGTTCGGTAATAAACGTCCCATACAGTTTAACTTCGGTGTGTTCTATTCAAAACAAACCGACGTCTCAAGCAATTATTACAATAGGAGCTATTTGAATAACTACTACGGTTCTTACCTCGGTGGTTATGGTAGCAGCTATATCAATAGTTACGAAAACTATTACGATCCCAATAAGTCGATTAAGATGTATGGTGCATCAGTGGGATGGGGTAAGCGTTTGCGTTGGCCCGACGATTATTTCACCATCTCTGCCAACCTCTCGTTCACTCGTTATGTGTTGCAAAACTGGCAATACTTCCTCATGGCTAACGGAAGTGCCAATAACTTGAACTTAGGCTTCACCATCAACCGTGTATCAACCGACAACCAACTCTTCCCCCGTCGTGGTTCAGAGTTCATGGCGTCGCTTACTATTACGCCCCCTTGGTCAAAGTGGGAGAATAAAGACTATCAGCATTTGGCAAACAACCGCGAGTCGGCTACCTATGGCAAAGAGCTGCAGGAGAAATATCGTTGGGTGGAATACCATAAATGGAAGTTCAAGGCAAAGACCTATACAGCCTTGTCAGGCGGACAGAAATGTTTTGTGTTGATGACTCGTATGGAGTTCGGACTCTTGGGTTCGTATAACAAATACAAGAAATCGCCCTTTGAAACCTATTATATGGGCGGTGATGGTATGAGTGGATATTCTACCGGTTATGCCGAAGAAACCATCGGTTTGCGTGGTTATGATAATGGTTCGCTCACACCTCCGGGTATGCAAGGCTATGCTTACACTCGCTTAGGTCTTGAAATCCGCTATCCCTTTATGTTGGGTAACACCACCATCTATGGCTTGGGCTTCGTGGAAGGCGGTAACGCTTGGACAGATACCAAGAAGTTTAACCCTTTCAGCTTGAAACGTAGTGCAGGTGTGGGTGTTCGTATCTTCTTGCCTATGGTGGGCTTGATGGGTATCGACTGGGCTTATGGCTTCGATAAAGTCTTTGGACAAAGAGGTGGCAATCAGTTCCACTTTATCTTAGGACAAGAGTTTTAAACCCCATGTCTAATCAATTATGCGTTGTGAATTATGAATTATAAATTAAGTAGAGAGTTTATGAAGAAAATTACATTGATGTGTATCTTCGCCATCTTATCTTTGATGGGGCATGCACAAAAGTTTGCTTTGATAGACATGGAATATGTCTTGAAAAACATTCCGGCATACGAACGAGCTAACGAACAGCTCAATCAGGTGTCGAAAAAGTGGCAGGCAGAGGTGGAAGCATTAAATACCGAAGCCGCAACGATGTACAAGAATTATCAAAACGAGGTAGTGTTCTTGTCGGAGAGTCAGAAGAAAGCAAAGCAAGAAGCCATTATGCAGAAAGAAAAAGAAGCTGGCGACTTGAAGAAGAAGTATTTCGGACCGGAGGGTGAACTCTTCAAGAAACGTGAGAGCTTGCTCACTCCCATACACGAAGCGGTGTATAATGTGGTGAAAGACATCTCTGAGTTGCGTGGCTATTCGCTCGTATTAGACAGAGCGTCTGACACTGCCATCATCTTTGGTTCGCCTAAGATTGACATTAGCAATGAAGTATTGCAAAAACTGGGTTATAGCAATTAGGCCACCACTTTTCTTGATATGAGAGAAGTAAAGAAAGAAATAATTAATCAACAATAAATAATAAAACGACAAGAAAATGAAAAAACTGTTTTTAATCTTGATGTTGTTCGCTCCTTTGTCAATCTTTGCACAAAAGTTTGGACACTTGAACGCAAATGAAGTAATGGCTTCTATGCCCGAATTTATCAAAGCCAGAGGCGAATTGGAAGCAACAGCTAAGCAATACGAAAACGATGTGAAGGCTATGCAAGACGAATTGCAACGTAAAGCTACTGCTTATGAGCAAGGTAAGTCTACCATGAATGCTACTAAGCAACAAGAGACAGAAACCGAATTGCAAAACATGTATCAGAAGATACAGCAAACTTTCAGCGATAATCAACAGGCACTTCAAAAGGCTCAGCAAGAGAAGATGGCTCCCATCACCAATAAGCTGGTAGAAGCTATCAAGGCTGTTGGTAAAGCCGGTTCGTATGTTTACATCATGGACGTATCAATGGGCATTCCTTATATCAGCGACACCTTGAGCAAGGATGTTACTGCTGAAGTGAAAGCTCAGCTCGCTAAGATGAAGTAATAACGCTCGAAGACATCTCCGCAGAGGGATGATGTTAACGGCAGAACGAGTTGGCAGGTAGACAAGGTTAAGCAAATATCCTCGTTCACTTGTCAACTTATTTTAGTAGATAAGGTAGGGAGTTGATGAATTGTAGGGGCGAACCTATATGTTGGTCCGCCAATCAATAACTCGCCTGCCATTAAAATTAAAAGATTGCATATGAAGAAAATCATTGTAGCTTTGATGATGCTGGTGGCTCCTCTTATGCTGATGGCACAGAATGAGGAAGCAAAAAGCATTCGCTTTGGTTATTTTAGTCTTGAAGCAGCTATGAAGAATGCTGCTGAATACGGTCGTATTATGCACAGCTTGGAAGAGTTGCGTGCTAAGTACGATGCAGAGATGGCCCGCGTCACTGAAGACTTTAACGCCAAGTACGAGTCTTTCTTGGAAGGACAGAAAGATTTTGCACCATCTATCCGCAATAAACGTCAGGCAGAATTGCAAGACTTGATGCAAAAGAATATCGCTTTCAAGGCGGAGTCGGAACGTCTCTTGGTGCAGGCTCGTAAAGATGCCCTTGCACCTTTGACACAACGCATCTTCGGTATCGTGCAACGCATAGGTATGGCTCGTGGTTTGGCTTTTGTGCTGAACACCGACAATAACGCTGCTCCTTTCTTGCATCCTGCTTTGGCAGAAAACCTGAATGATGCCTTGACGGAAGAATTGAAGTAAAAATTCGTGTAGTTGATTAGTGCATAAGAAATAGAGTTGTTTCAACTGTCATAAGAAACAGCATAGTTGATCATTGTTCATAACAACTGGCGTATGTCTGCAACACAGCTTGGTCCTATCGGTATTTTCGACTCCGGCTATGGTGGCTTAACCATACTCCGTGAGATACGTCAACGCCTGCCACAGTATGATTATCTCTACTTGGGCGATAATGCCCGGGCTCCCTATGGCCCACGTTCGTTCGATGTGGTCTACGAGTTCACGCGTCAAGCCGTGCTGGCTCTCTTTGCTCGTGGTTGTCGATTGGTTGTCTTAGGTTGTAATACAGCCTCTGCCAAAGCCTTGCGAACCATTCAGCAAACTGACCTTCCCGCTTTGGGGGATGGGCGTCGTGTGTTGGGCGTTATTCGTCCCACTGCCGAGATTATCGGAGATATCACTCAAACAAGGCATGTGGGCATACTTGCCACCGAAGGCACCATCAAGAGTGAGAGCTACACTTTAGAGATACAAAAACTGCATCCCGATGTGCAGGTTTCGGGCGTAGCTTGTCCTTTGTGGGCTGCCATTGTCGAAGCCAACGAGGCAGAGAGTGATGGAGCCGATTATTTCGTAAAAAAGCGTATCGACCAGTTGATGCAGTTAGACCCCGCCATTGATGCCATCGTATTGGGGTGTACGCACTATCCATTGCTCATCAATAGCATCCGCAAGCACGTCCCTCCACATGTTAGCATTGTGCCACAAGGCAACTTTGTGGCTCGCAGCTTGGAAGATTATCTGCACCGCCATCCCGAGATTGAGGCCTTTTGCTCGAAAGAGGGAGGCTGCACCTACCTGACAACAGAGAATGTAGAGAAGTTTAAGGAGTCGGCACAGATATTTCTTCATGAGCCGATTGAGGTGGAACATGTGGTGTTGGGGTGAGCCGGATATTTCCATAAATCATAGATACCCAAGGTTTCAAGTACTCCTATATACCATAGGCAATCCTCGGTTGACCCGGACGGCACAGGTAAGTCTGTAGCCCCTACGCCCTTAAAACAAAAAAGAATATGCAAGAAACAAGACAAAACAAGATAGCAAGGCTCTTACAGAAAGAATTGAGCCTTATTTTTCAAACACAAACACGCATGATGCCGGGCGTGATGGTAAGTGTTACCCGGGTGAGAGTATCGCCCGACTTAGGTATTTGCACTGCCTATCTCAGTGTCTTCCCCTCAGAAAAGGGCGAAGAGATACTCGCTAACATCAATAAAAATGGCAAGACCATCCGTTACGAACTGGGCAATCGCGTGCATAATCAGTTGCGTATCATTCCCGAATTGCGCTTCTATATCGATGATAGCTTGGATTATATCGAGCGTATCGACGAATTGTTGAAGAAGTAGTTAATAACACCCTGATGCTGCCTACAACGTCCAACGATTCCATTCCCCCGGTAACTTCTCCATCCTCACAGGGTGGCACCTTTTCTTCTCGAAACTCTTTGTTTCGGGAAAACTCCTTTTTCCCCTTTTTTATTGCTCGTCGCTACCTTTTTTCTAAGAAAAGTACGAACGCCATTAACATCATCAGTGGCATTTCTGCCATAGGTGTTACGGTGGCAACGATGGCGTTGGTCATTGTATTGAGTGTATTCAATGGCTTTCACGACTTGGTTGCTTCGCTCTTTACCTCCTTCGATCCACAGTTGGAAGTCGTGCCGGCAAAAGGTAAATCGGTGCCTGCCGACGACCCTTTGCTTACCCGGATGCGACAACTGCCCGATGTCGAGCTGACGATGGACTGTGTGGAAGACGAGGCGTTGATTATCTATGGCGACCGACAAGCCATGGTAACAGTGAAAGGCGTGGACGAGAGTTTTAAGCAGCTCACTCACATCGACCAAATATTGTATGGAGAAGGAACCTTTGAATTAAGGGCTGGTAATCTGGAATATGGTATCTTGGGCATTCGATTGGCACAGATGTTAGGTACGGGAGCCCGTTGGAATGGCTTTCTCAAGGTATATGCACCCAACAGAGAAGGACAGATAGACATGATGGACCCCACCACGGGCTTTGTGGCCGACTCGCTCATATCGCCGGGTGTGGTCTTCTCCGTCAAACAAGCTAAGTACGACCAGCGTTATCTTATCACCTCTTTGCCCTTTGCTCGCAACCTCTTTGGTATGCAGGGCATGCTCACATCTCTCGAAGTAAAGGTGAAAGAGGGAGCCGACATCAAGGCGGTGCAGCGACAGATGCAGGAGATAGGTGGCGAGAAATATCGGGTACGCGACCGCTTTGAACAGCAGGAAGACACCTTCCGCATCATGTCGATAGAGAAACTCTTGGCTTATGTCTTCCTCACTTTTATCCTCGTGGTGGCTTGTTTTAATATCATTGGGTCGCTTTCCATGCTCATCATCGACAAGAAGAACGATGTCGTTACCCTTCGCAACTTAGGAGCGAGCGACAAGCAGATACGCCAAATCTTCCTTTTCGAGGGCAGACTCATCGCCACCATCGGAGCTGTCATCGGATTGCTCATCGGACTGCTCCTCTGTTGGTTACAGCAAGAATTCGGCTTGGTACGCTTGGGCGAAGCCGACGGACAGTTTATCATCAATGCCTATCCTGTGAGTGTACACGCCACCGATGTACTCCTCATTCTCTTCACCGTCATAGCTGTGGGGTGGCTCTCTGTATGGTATCCTGTGCATAGCTTGAGCCGCAGATTGTTGGAATAATAAGTGTTAAGACCCTTTTTCGTTTGTCTGCCGAGCCATCTCATCTCAGTTTTTTCAACGTTTAAATGAAGCCAAATGAGCAGAGTCAAGTTTACTTGAACTATGCCATGGCGGTTAAACGCACTTTTTGAGGTACGAAAAAAGAACGTTTAAATGAAGCCAAATGAGTAGAACCTAGCTTGCTTGGGTTATGCCATGGCGGTTAAACGCACTTTTTGAGGAATGAGAAAAGAACCTTTTTTGGGGTAGAATCATAAAGGCTTATAGTGAGTTGATGGGATTGAAGATGCTACAAAACGGGCATCGCTGTTTGAAAGAAACGACAGAATCGCTCGTCAAAACCATGATATGCGATATTTCCTATGCCTGCAGCCGTCTTTCCCAAAAGCTTTTATTCTATACTCACCATCTTTACATCATCCAGCTCGTCCATATATTCGAGCAATCTGTTATTTTTCTCTCCTCTTTTCATTTTGATGCCCATATGCACCTCATATA
>JALEWR010000054.1 GCA_022783515.1 Prevotella sp. | reverse complement strand
GCATTGGTTGAGATGGTAACTAAGATGGCTTTAGGTGTAACACCGCTATTGGTGGTTTGGAAAGGTATTGAAATACGTTGCCATACGCCTCCCTTGCTTTCTATTTTTGCATTCTCTGCCTTTGCCAAGTGATTGGTATATGCCTTATCTTCGGGTTGCTGATAGCGAGTTCCATCGGTAATCACTGCTGTGGCAGTAGCGTATGGATATTGATTACTGGGTGTTCCCTGCTTGAATCTTGTCCAAAATACTAACGAATCGGGGCGACCCGCCAATAGTGTATAAAAAGTATCGCCATTGTTATCTTTATCTGTACTGCTGATATCGAGATAAGAGTGATTAGCTGTACTTGTTGCACTCGCTCCTCCTGCATTGAGGCGTCCTGTTGTTAGCGTTCCATTTGCCACAATGCCAAAGAATGCCGATCTTGAGCTAATAACCACACTCTTGTTTCCTGCTGTTCCCGGACGAGTTTGTGAGCTGGATGTTGCTTGTTTGCCCGAATTTACCATACTCGCCAACATACCTGTACTTGTTGTGAATGTGTGCCAATGGTTAGGCTCTTGGTTATTATTTACTGTATGGAATTTCTCAAAATCTGAGTTAGGAATTTGATAACCATCACCAAACTGCACTTTGATATTCATTACTGCAAAGTTGATATCGATAACAGCATACAATTTTCCATTAGAGAGTTGAGCCAAAAGTTTTACGGGAACAGAACCTAAGTTAGGACCCATCCAGAAAGCTTGACTCGCATCGCCATTGGTGATATTGATGTTTTGATTGGCATATAAGTAAGTGTTGCCATTTTCCTCGTATGAAGTGGCTTCGATAGCGATATTGCCCACCGGTATTGCATTTCCAGGAGAGTTTAATACAAAGTTATTGAGCAGCAACATCTGCTTGCCGTTGGCTTGTTTGTTCACTTCAATAGTAGCATTAGAAGCACCAGCTATACCACCATTAAGTGTAACCGTTATCATGTCTGTGTATTGAGTGGCGTTTGCCGAAAACATACCGGCCATGAACACCAGGGCCAAAAGAATTTTTTTCATAAGATATTTTTAAACTATTAATAATCAAATAATCAAGGAGATGAATCCTGAAATCTTGTGCAAAGTTACTGTTAATTTGGCATTTATCTGCATTTTATGCACAAAAACATGCTTTTTGAGAACAGAAGAAAAAATAAACCGTACCCACTTTTGTGAATACGGTTCATTGCTATAACATTATATGATAGGGCTTAAATTTCAGCCAATTCAATCACTTTATCTACAGCCACGGATATGCCATCAATGTTTTTACCTCCGGCTGAAGCATAGTGAGGCTGACCACCACCACCACCTTGTATCAGCTTGGCAGCTTCTCTTACTAGTTGACCGGCATTAAGGTTGTGTTCTTTCACCATGTCGTCGCTCAACATTACACTCAACAACGGTTTGTTTTGTGCAGTCGAACCGATGACGCAGATGAGCTTTTCGGGCAGAGCTTCGCGAATCTTAAACACCAAGTCTTTAGCTTGATTAGCTTCGATGGGCAATACTGCCTTCACCACCTTAAAGCCATTTACATCCAGAACCTTTTCCACCAACGAGTTTTTGAGACGTTCTACTGCTTGTGCCGAGAACTTCTCTATTTCTTTACGCATAGTGTCGTGTTCCTCAATATATTTAGCTATCACGCCCTGCAAGTCTTTTGCGTTGTTGAAAAGACCACGGATGGAGCGAATGGTGTCTTCTAACATATATATTGCTTCTTCGCATTGTTCGCCCGTCATGGCTTCGATACGACGAATACCTGCCGCCACACTGCTTTCGCCGGTTATCTTAAACATACCTATTCTACCTGTACTTGTGGCGTGAATACCACCACAAAACTCGCAACTGGGACCGAAACGAACCACACGAACGGTATCGCCATATTTCTCACCAAACAACGCTATGGCTCCCATGGCTTTGGCTTCTTCCACCGGAGTATTGCGAAACTCTGCCATGGGCAAGTCTTGACGAATCATGTTATTGATGAGGCGTTCTACTTGTCGTAACTCTTCGTCGGTTACTTTTTGGAAGTGTGAGAAGTCAAAACGTAAGGTGTTAGGGCCTACCAGCGAGCCTTTTTGCTCCACATGGTCGCCCAACACTTGTTTCAAGGCATAGTCCAACAAGTGGGTTGCCGTGTGATTGGCAGCACTGGCATCACGCTTTTCGGTGTCCACACATGCCATAAACTCGGCTTCAATGTCTTTGGGCAGTTCGTTGACAATATGCACACTTTGGTTGTTTTCACGTTTGGTGTCGATAATTTCCACAGTTTCGCTCTCGTTGACGAGTACACCGCAGTCACCCACCTGACCACCCATTTCTCCATAGAATGGTGTGTTATCCAACACCAATTCATAATAGCTGATCTTCTTCTGTGTAACCTTGCGGTAGCGAAGAATGCGACAGTTGTATTCACTATAGTCATACCCCACAAAGTTTTGTTCGCCCTCGTTAATCGTTACCCAGTCGGAATTTTCCACTACAGCGGCATTTCTTGCACGCTCTTTTTGCTTTTGCATTTCCGCATCAAACTGTTCGACGTCAACACTGAAGCCCTTTTCGCGGCAAATCAGTTCGGTCAAGTCGAGAGGGAAGCCATAAGTGTCGAAGAGACGGAAAGCCTGTACGCCGTCTATTTGTGTCTTACCTTCGGACTTGAGTAGCTCCATGGCATCGTTAAGCATACCGATACCCTTTTCCAACGTGCGAAGGAAAGAGTCTTCCTCTTCTTTCATCACCCTGCCAATGAGTTCTCTTTGTGCCTTCAATTCGGGATAAGCCTCGCCCATCTCTTGGATAAAGAGGGGGAGGAGTTTATATATAAACGCTTGTTTTTGGTCGAGGAAGGTGTAGGCATAACGCACTGCACGACGCAAGATGCGACGTATCACATAGCCGGCCTTGGCATTGCCGGGCAATTGGCCATCGGCAATGGAGAATGAAACGGCCCGCAAGTGGTCGGCAATAACACGCATAGCCACGTCCACCTCTTCTTCCTTGCCGTATGTCTTGCCAGACAAACGAGCGATTTCTTGGATGATGGGTTGGAAAATATCTGTGTCGTAATTAGAGGTCTTGCCTTGAAGTGAGCGAACCAAACGCTCAAACCCCATACCTGTATCGATGACATTCATCGACAAAGGCTCGAGCGAACCATCGGCTTTGCGATTAAATTGCATGAAAACGATGTTCCAAATCTCAATCACTTGAGGATTGTCTTGGTTAACAAGAGTGGCACCCGACACCTTTGCCTTTTCCTCGTCCGAACGCGAATCGAGGTGAATTTCCGAGCAAGGGCCACAGGGACCGGTGTCGCCCATTTCCCAAAAGTTGTCGTGCTTGTTGCCGTTGATGATATGATCGGCAGGCAAGTGCTTCGCCCAATACGATGCAGCCTCGTCGTCGCGTTTGATGTTCTCCTCTTCAGAACCTTCAAACACGGTTACATAAATATCCTTGGGATCGAGTTTTAACACGTCTACGAGATATTCCCAGGCATAGTCGATGGCTTCTTCCTTAAAATAATCGCCAAAACTCCAGTTACCTAACATCTCGAACATAGTGTGGTGATAAGTGTCGTGTCCCACCTCTTCCAAGTCGTTGTGCTTACCACTGACGCGTAAACATTTTTGCGAATTGGCACGTCGGCGAGGCTCCGGGTCGCGTGTACCCAAAATAATATCCTTCCATTGGTTCATACCGGCATTGGTAAACATCAGGGTGGGGTCATCTTTTACGACCATGGGAGCAGACGCTTCTACCTTATGTCCTTTCGACTCGAAGAACTTTTTGTACGAGTCGCGGATTTCGTTAGCTGTCATCATTATTTTATTTCTTTTCTTGTTATGTTTCGTATATGATGCCACAAAAGTACAATATTTTTTCTAAATTCATATAGAGGAAGATGGAAGGTCTACAATAAATATTGTATTTTTGCAAAGGGCTGTAGTCTGATTGACTGATATGGCAGCATAAAATGTAGTTTTTGAGAACGAGAAAGAGACGAATTATGGTGTTGAATACAAATAAGAATCTTAAACTTTACTATTCGATAAAGGAAGTTTCCGAAATGATTGGCGTGAATGAAAGCACATTGAGATATTGGGAAACCGAACTCCCACAACTCAAACCGCGTACACAGGCGGCTACCAAGGTAAGGCAATATACAGAGAAAGACATCGAACTGCTCAAGGTTATTTATAATCTCGTGAAAGTGAGGGGGTTCAAGCTCTCGGCTGCTCGTAAAATGTTGCACGAGAATAGAGAAGGAGTGGACCGCACTGCCGAGGTTTTGGAACGCTTGACGATGGTGAGAGATGAGTTGAAAGAAGTGAAAAAACAACTCGATGGATTGGTGTGAGTTATCCCCGACAATTCATATCCACAACTCAGCAACTCTTTACCTCACAACTTTAAACCTCATCACCTCATAAACTCAAAATCAATATCTCCACCAATCGTGGAATGGCATATTGTTCCAAGTCGGTTTCTTTAATCCAAATATATTCGCTTGGTAGAGTAGGGCGATGGGATGTCTCCAACATATAGATATTGGCAAGGAGTATGCGATGAGTCAGAACATGCTTCACTTCCGCACGAATGAGAGTGGGCGAGGGTACATCTTGTGTGGAGAGATGAGCAAAGAGCGGTGCAATATCTGTTTGGCTAAGTGGCTGAGAAGAGGCTGTCTCTATGAGATAAGGCTCCCACAAACCTTCCCAAATATCGCCTGCAGGGCGTTTCCGTATTGCTATTTCGTCCTGATGTTTGATATAAAGATAATGTAGATGTCGGGTTTTTATCTTTATTTTTTTTAGTTTTATAGGCAATTCTGCCACTCTTCCTTCACGATAAGCCACACAACCCACTTGTAATGGGCAAGTTTGGCAACAGCCGTTATCGTCTTGCCTGATTGTGTTCTTCTTGTCCTTTGTTGCGTTGGATGGTGTGCATTGAATCGCACCGAAATCCATAATCGCTTGATTGTATAGGGATGCTTCTTGCGATGGTAGCAACATTTGAGCTAGGGTGGCAAATTCCTTTTTTCCTTCAGTGGAGTTGATGGGAGTGGAAATGCCGAAATAGCGAGAAAGAACACGATATACATTGCCGTCGACCACGGCATGTGGCAGGTCGAAGGCAATAGAAGCAATGGCGGCAGCGGTGTATTCGCCCACCCCTTTGAGTTGTATTATCTGTGCGTAAGTATGGGGAAATCCTCCCATTGCCACAATCTGTTGGGCTGCTTGATGCAGGTTTTTTGCCCTACTATAATAACCCAGTCCTTGCCATAGCTTCAAAACCTCGTCTTCGCTTGCTGCAGCAAGACGCTCTACTGTGGGATAGCTTTGCATAAAACGCTGCCAATAGGGCATGCCTTGTGCAATGCGAGTTTGTTGCAATATCACTTCGCTCAGCCATATTGCATAAGGGTCTTTGCTTTCACGCCAAGGTAAGGAACGCCCGTTTTGGGCGAACCAATGGAGTAGGGTAGTGGAAAAGCTGTGGTGAGACATCTATATTAGTCGACCGTATATTGTTGGAAAATCTTTAAGTCGAAATCGTTGACCATGCTAAATACATTTTCCATGATGTCGGCCAATGTGTGTTCGTAATGCACCCACTCCTTGTTTCTTAAGAAAAAGTAGACATTGATGGGCAGACCTGTTGGCGTTGCTTCCAGTTGGCGGGCCATATAGGTCATGTCGGTGTTCACCTCTGATCTTTTTGCCAGATGCTTCTCTATTGCCCAACGGAAGAGAGCAATGTTGGTAACATCTTCTTTTATCTCCTCGGCAGTGAAATAGCCTTTTTCGATGAGACGTTGACGCAGTGTCTCGCCCACTTTGGTGATGCTGCGGAAATCGATAAACAGCTTTCTCTGTACGCGTCTGCCTGCACTCTGTTGCATTGTTCTCCAGTTTTGGAACGAGCCGTTGACAAGTGTCGTTGGCGACACAGTGACCATCGTATTGTCGAAGTTCTTAATCTTGACGGTGGTCAAACTGATGTCTACCACTTCGCCATCTGCCACAGTAGAAGGCACTGTTATCCAATCACCCTTACGCACCATGTTATTGCTGGTGAGTCGGATACCTGCTACAAGTCCTTCTATCGTGTCTTTAAAAATCAGCATCATCACTGCCGACGTTGCCCCCAGACCTGCTAAGAGCGACATGGGATTCTTATCGAAGAGGATAGCGACGCTGATAATAACAGCGATAAAGATTACCACCACTTGTAATACGCCACAGAAAGTGCGGAAATATTGTCGGGTTGTGGCATTTTGAGAAGTGGGAATTTCGATGCTTGCCTTGATGATGCTGATAACCAATAGCACACCCATAATGGTGATATAAACCCCGGTGAGGCGTTCTAAGGCTTCGCGGAGTATGGGGTATTGGAAGAAAACCAAGGGCAGACTCTTGGCTATAATCACGGCAGGCACGATGCGGCAAGCTGTTTTTAACACTTTCTCGCTCAGTATCACCTCGTCCCAAACGTTCTTTGTACGTTGTGTAACCTTTTGGATAAGGGGGATGAGTGTAGTCCTGCAAATCCATCCACTCAGCCATGCTACCACGCCAATGACGATAATCATCAGGATAAAAGTTGCGAGTTGGAGGTTGTTGCCGGTCAGTCCGGTAAACTGTAAAAAGTCTTTGATGTATTCGTTAATGTATTCCATATTGCTAAAAAGTTATGGTTTTGTTAGAATTGTACATATCTTGTCTTGGAAATTTCTTGCCGCCTTAGCTCCCATTACGCCTTGATTGATGATGGCAAAGCATAGTCGGTTGCCATTGCTGGCCGTGCAATAACCGGCCAAACTGATAAGTCCGGTAAGTGTACCTGTCTTGGCTTTCACATTCTCTTGTGCAAACGCATTCTTCATTCTCGATTTCAGTGTGCCATCGAAGCCTGCAATGGGCAACGAAGGACGTAAGTGAAGACGAATGTTAGAATTTTGTTCGGCATAGCGAAGGAAGCGTACCAAAAGTTCTGCCGACACATAATTATATAAGGAAAGTCCCGAGCCGTCGGCTATGCGATAATCTGATGGCTTGAGTCCCACTTTCTTAATGAGCGTCTTGATGATAGCCGCTGCATCCCTGGCAGTGGCAGGTTGATTGCCCGATGAGGCTGCCAACTGGTAGAACATCGACTCGGCATAGAGGTTGTCGCTGTCTTTCATCATCTTCATCAATATCTGATCCATGGTGTGAAAGCGAGAACAGAGCAACATCGCTTCCTGTGGTTTGCGACCTGTTGATGTGAGAGCCTCTACCACGATACCTTTGTCGCGAAGATGATGCACAAATTTCTCCATAAAGACATCTTTGCGACCATAGACCAAGGGCGAGAGAACGGGATTGTCGTCGTCCCAACACCAGCCTTCGCCAAGCAAATCGGAGTTTTTCATCGACTTGTCTGCATACATTGTTCCGCGAATGGTGTCGACACCCATCTTTTGCAAACTCTCCACAAAGGCATTCATGTCGTCGGTGTTGAAACGAGGGTCCATGCCTCCCACACAGTAGAGGTTGCCCACGAGTGTTTGGTTGTTGATTTGTCCGGTATAGTAAAGCTCGGTCTTGAATCTATACGAGCCTCCCAACTTATCAATGGCTGCTACTGCTGTTATCACCTTCATGGTTGATGCCGGACGCATGAGTTGTCGCTCGTTGTGTGCATAAATCACGGAGTCGCCATCGAGGTCGTAAACCAAAAGCCCCACTTGCGATGTCTGAAACATTTGGCTTTTCAGTGCCGCGTCAATCTCTGCTCTGAGCGATTGAGGCCATGGCAAAAACACATGTGTAGCACCGATGGAGTCGATAACAATGCTATCGGTATTTTCTGTTGTTTCTTCGTTCTCCTCTATCTCTATTTCCGTCTGTGCTTTCATAGGCATAACGAAAGCAAGGAGCGTGAGCCAAAGGAGGATGTCTTTTTTGTTAAGTGTCATGAAATGATGTTATCCTGTCTTTTTTTAAGTTCGTTTATAAAGCTGTCGGCTTCTCGAGGCTGTATCCCGATGGTTTGGTTCATACCATAATCTATGAGCAAAAAGGATGAAAGTCCGAAGCTCACCTTCATGGGCCTGCAATCGATAATCTCGTTGATGCGTATCTTTTTCTCCCGGGCAAAGCGTCCGTTGTTGATAACCAGCAGCGGTCCGTCTTCGTCTTCGGTAAAGGTGTATCGGGTGTTAATCACTCTTTCTGTCATACTCACCACTGTCAGCATCAGTAGCATCCCTATTAATGCCGATTTAATCCATAGCATCCACAATGCCAACAAGGCAAAGAGCAGGATGCCGCAGATGGTGGGAATGGTGAGTGAGCGGTGGAAAGATCTGTCCATAATAATGCCTATTAAACCCTATTCGGTCGTGAAAGACCAAACCGACGGTGTCCGGTTGTTGAAACCAAGGCTTGTGGTCTTATCGCCGGTGCAGTGGGCTGCAGCTATAAAAACGGCGTATAAGATGTTCGCAAGCGGATACAATCGGTCGGGATGTTTTTAAAAGAAATAATATATATTGTTCAATGGCCTGATGGCCGGTGGAACTTTGTTTTTTGTTTGTTATGCAAAAATACTAAAAAGCAAGGAAAACAGTATCGAAAATAACGAAAAACAGCTTACAAGTCAATCTGTTTCACTGACATGTAAGCTGAGATAATGAAAGACTATAGATATCATTAACTGCTTTCTGAACACTCTTTACAACAAGAGGTCGCTCACCTTGGTGTCGCCCATCAGCCTGTCTAAATCTACAAATCCCTTGATTCCACGGATGCGACCGCGTTCGGAATACTGCCAAATATTGTGCCTGCCTGCTCCATTAATATAAGGTGCAGGAGCACTATACTTGCCCAAAAACAAAAAATAGCGATTGAATTGGGGCGATAGGTGGGTGTTGTAGTATTTGAAATGAGAATAAATCAAGGGCAATTTGCCATAGTGTTGTTTCACTAATCTGCAAAACAATGCCAAGCTGTCTTGTACTTGTTGGCGTGTCCATCTGTCCATCCCTTCTTTCTCTACATCCACCATGGGTATGAGGTCTTGCTTGGATTTTTTTACCACTCGCTTGAATTGCAGGAACTGTTCTCTAACCGAGGTGTGAGAAGAGAAGTAATGATAAGAGCCGCATCGCAAGCCGGCACGTCTTGCTCGTTTGATATTCTCCTCATAACGCTTATCGATAATGGTTGCCCCCTGCGTGGCTTTGATATAAACAAACTTGATTCTCTTGTCTTTAGCCACCTCTTTCCAGTTGATTTCTCCTTGATGATGAGACACATCGATGCCGTCATACTTCAAACTGTTCTTCCCTATAGTGGGGCGTTTGGCTGATGTCTGGAGGGACAGTAGTAAGAGCAGAAGAGTAAGACCGGAAACCCAAAGTGTGATTGGAGAATATATGCTGTTCATTTGCCAATCTTATTTTTTGATATAGGCTTTGATAATCGAGGCTGCGATGGGTGCTGCCACATCAGCTCCAAAACCGCCATTTTCCACATATACGGCAATGGCTATCTGTGGGTTATACATGGGGGCAAAGCCAATAAAGGCCGAGTGGTCGGCTCCGGAGTTTTCCACTGTTCCTGTCTTTCCGCAAATGCTGTATTCTCGTGTATTGATGCCTGTGGCAGTGCCCTTTACCACTGCCGCACGCATACCGGCTATTACTTGGTCGTAAGCCTCACGACTTGCTTTGGTATATTGCTTTGTTGAATACTTCACAGGATATTTACGAGCTGTTGAGGGATGAATATAAGGTGTGTAATAATAGCCGCGATTGGCAATGGTAGCGGCCAAATTGCAGAGCTGAAGGGGTGTAACGGTGAGCTGTCCCTGTCCCATGGCAAGATACATCACATTCTTTTCGGTCCAGTTTTCGCCATATTTCTTCATCATCCACTGACCGTCGGGCATCAGTCCGGCAGCTTCATTTTTCATGTCAATGCCCAAAGTATGTCCAAAACCCATACTTTGCATATATTCGTTCCATGTGTTCATGGCTCGCCAATAGCTGCGATAACGCTCCGTGTTACCAATCATCGACATAAAACTCTGACAAAACCATGCGTTGCACGAATAGGCCAAGGCGTTCACTAAGTTGAGCGGAGAGGCGTGGCGATGGCATCCCACCTTCACTTCGTCTTTATAAAAGCCCAAGTCACACCCAAAAGAGGTTTCCTTGTCAACCACTCCCTCGGTGTACATCATCAAAGCCTGTGCTACCTTAAAGGTAGATCCGGGCGGATAAATACCTGTTATGCCACGGTTAATCATACTGGTCGAAGTGGTGCTGCTTACCAAACAAAGTACCTCGCCTGTAGAAGGTTTGATGGCAACAATACTGCCTTGCTTGCCCTTCAACAACTTATTACCCAACTCCTGTAATGCGGGAACAGTGGTTAAGTCAACCTCTTGTTTTTGTCCCCATACGGACACACAGCTCAACATGGCTGCTGCCAACAATAATATCTTATGTACTCTCATTTCGGCACAAAAGTAATCATTTCTTCAAAAAGTGCCAAATACGATGTTTTGTCATTGGTATGATTTTAGGAAACTTTCTCTTTTGGGAATGTTCGGGTGCAAGCAGAAGTCAGCTCCTTTCATCCGTAAACTTGTCCGGTCTGCACTTTTCTTCGGTCATGTCCGCTAACTCCCTGTTCAGTTCTGCTGATTCCCGTCAATTCCCTTGCACTTTGACTAAGACGTTTACAATTCCTCTATCCCCGGCTTTACCCACTAAAGCACAATAATTCTGAATAAAAGAAAAAACGGATGCTTGCTTTTTGGACAAGCTATAGAATAGTTATACCTTTGCCACTCATTATTATAATAATTACAAAGAAATAGATATGGCACACGGACACGACGTACTCCACATGATGGAGGGCAACAGTTATGCAACAAGAGAAGAGTTGGTAAAGGCAATTATCGAGCGTTTCGGAACAGAAGAGCGTTTTCACACTTGTTCAATGAGTGGTATGGATGCAGAACAATTGGTAGATTTCCTCGAGAATAAGGGTAAGTTTATGCCTGCACAAGGTAGTGGATTTACGGTAGACGAAAGTAAGATTTGTAATCACTAAACTTTATTTTAACCCGAATCCTGGTTAAGTTTACTTGTCAATTGTCAGTTTGGCTTATGCCGAACTGACGTTATTTATTCTTAACAGTATCAGCGATGATTAAGATTTATGGAATGAAAAGCTGCCCCGATTGTGTGGCAGTGGAAGCAGAAGTGAAGGGCGACAGCCGCTATGAAGTGATAGATATTGGCGAACATGTGGCTCATCTGAAGGCGTTTTTGCGTCTTCGCGACCAGCATGACATCTTCAACAATGCCAAGAAAATGGGTTATGCAGGCATCCCCTGCTTTGTCTTGGAAGACGGAACCGTAACCCTTTCGCCCGAAGAAGCCGGTATCGGCAGGCCTCAAAGCGATGTTCCTGCCTGCAACTTGGACGGGTCTGGATGCTAAAAGGCTCAGTTCGGATAAGTCTGAGCTGGAGGTTGATGCATTAGTGAGTTGATAAGTTAACGAGTTAATGAGTCGATACATGCCCGAAGAGTGACGTCTTGGTGACGTCATTCATTGTAAAGCGGCTGTGATATATTTTGCTAAGGCAGCAAAAATGCAATAGAAGGCTTGCGACAAAAGGAAATAGTGAGTGTCAGACAAGCCGGTTCTTCCCCGAGGGGAGGTGATTTCTTAATAGCCCGGAGATGCGAGTTTGTGAGCAGCTCCGGGTTTCTTGTTTCATCAATAGCCTCTTTATTCAGGGTCATCACTCATCTGTTTGTTTCTCATCCCCATTGTTTTAACAATCAAAATAGACTGAATTGAAAAGCATTTTAGACTAAGTTGCATTCCAATTCAGCCTAAACTGATAAGCGATTCAGTCTGAATTGGATGCCAATTCCTCTTCTTTTGAAGAGAAAACGACCATCTTTTGAAGAGAAATTTGCTACACGACTGTAGAGAGAAAACCATCTGTTGGTTTTCTCTCTGTTGCGTTTTAAAGGGGAATGGCAAGGGATATGCACGGCAGAACGATGGATGCAGGAGCATGTAAACAAGCCTTATAGAAGTTAAAATGTATCTTATTAAAAATATTTTCCTTAAGAAATTATTGTTTGATAAATATATTTCATTATCTTTGCCACATCAAAACATGATAACAGAGAATAAATATGAAACATATAATCATTGGAGGTGTGGCTGGCGGAGCAACTGCAGCGGCACGCATTAGGAGAGCAGACGAACAAGCAGAAATTGTATTGTTGGAGAAAAGACAATATATTTCGTATGCCAACTGTGGTTTACCTTATTATATAGGTGGTGTGATTGCCGAGCGTGAGAAGCTTTTTGTGCAGACGCCCGAAAGTTTTGGGCAACGCTTTCATGTGGATGTGAGAGTGGAAAATGAGGCTGTTGGCATTGATACTGTAGCCAAAACAGTGAGGGTAAGGCGTGCCGATGGCAGCGAATATGTGGAGAATTACGACAAGTTATTGCTTTCTCCTGGTTCGCTTCCTGTGCGTCCACCCTTGCCTGGTATCGACTCTGCTGGTATTTTTACATTGCGAAATGTGAATGATACCGATCGCATCAAGGCTTATCTCGACACACATCAAGTGCAAAACGCTGTGGTTGTGGGCGGTGGATTTATCGGTTTGGAGATGGCAGAAAACCTCGTTCATGCAGGCGTTTGTGTGTCGTTGGTGGAGAAAGGCAATCAGGTGATGGCTCCTGTCGACTATTCTATGGCGTCGTATGTGCATCAACATCTCGCGGATAAGGGCGTAAAGCTCTATTTGGAAAAAGGTGTTCAGGCATTTGAGACACATGGCGGACGACTCAACGTGATGCTCGATGATGGCGATATGATTGTAGCCGACATGGTGTTGTTGTCCATTGGTGTTGCACCCTCTGTGGCTTTGGCACGCGAAGCGGGCATCGAATTGGGCGAAAGAGGTATCAAGGTGAACGAATATTTGCAGACCTCGGCACAGGATGTCTATGCTGTGGGCGATGCCATCGAGTTTGAACATCCGCTCACCGGTCAGCTCTGGCTCAACTATTTGGCAGGACCAGCCAATCGACAGGGGCGTATCGTGGCAGATAATATGGTCTTTGGTAATAGCTCTGCATACGAAGGAGCGATAGGAACAGCTATCGCAAAGGTGTTCGATTTGACGGTTGCTACAACAGGATTAGCCGCTAAACGACTCAAACAATTGGGTATGTCCTACGCTTCGAGCATTACAACATCCTCATCTCATGCCGGCTATTATCCGGGAGCCTTCCCCATGACCATCAAACTGACCTTCGACCCTGCCACAGGCAAACTCTATGGAGTTCAAGCTGTGGGTGTTGATGGTGTAGACAAACGCATTGACGTCTTGGCACAGGTCATCAAAAGTGGCGGAACAGTGGCTGATCTGGTGCGTGTGGAACAAGCATACGCACCGCCCTTCTCATCAGCCAAAGATCCTGCAGCTATTGCTGGCTATGTGGCTTCCAACATTGTTTCGGGAGCGATGAAGTCGATTTCGTGGCGTGAAGTGCAGCAGTTGGACAAAGAAAAAACACTGCTCATTGATGTGCGGACACCTGCCGAGCATGCGTTAGGAACGATAGAGGGGGCTGTGAATATACCGCTCGACGACTTGCGTGAACGTCTTGCCGAGGTGCCGACAGATAAAGAAGTGGTACTTTTCTGTGCAGTGGGGTTGCGAGGTTATTTGGCTGAACGCATCCTTCGTGGTCGCGGATATACCCGGGTGAGAAATCTATCGGGCGGATATAAGCACTATTCGGCTGCAACAATGCCGCTGAACGATTGGCAGGGAATGGATAATACAATGGAAAAGGTAAAAGAAGAGAAGGTGGAAACAAAGATAATAAAGACATTAAAAGTGGATGCGTGCGGACTGCAATGCCCCGGTCCGATTATGAAATTGAAGAATGTGGTGGACGAGATGAATGAGGGCGAACAAGTAGAGATAAAGGCTACCGATGCCGGATTTCCTCGTGATGCCCGAGCTTGGTGCAATACCACAGGCAACTGCATGGTGTCGTGCAAGGCAGAGGGCGGTTATCACACGGTGATTGTGGAAAAAAGAAAATGCGAAGAAGTGGGTAACGCTCCTGCTACGGCAGCAAAAAACAAGACGCTCATCATGTTTAGCGACGACTTGGATAAGGCTCTTGCCACCTTTGTGTTGGCAAATGGAGCTGCCGCCACTGGTCATAAGGTGTCTGTCTTCTTCACTTTCTGGGGCTTGAATGTCATCAAGAAAGAACGGAAACCACAGGTACGGAAAGATATTTTCGGTCGTATGTTCTCATGGATGTTACCCTCTCACTCTAAGCAGCTAAAACTCTCGCAAATGAGTATGTTAGGTATTGGCGACAGAATGATGCGATATATCATGAAGAAAAAAGGCATCAGCCAATTGGAGGAGCTGCGTCAACAAGCCTTGGACAATGGCGTTGAGTTCATCGCCTGCCAAATGTCGATGGACATGATGGGCATGGATAAGAGCGAATTGCTCGACGATGTAACCATCGGAGGTGTGGCAACCTATATGGAAAGAGCGGAAGAGGCCAATATGAATTTGTTTATCTAAAGTTTTGTCGTTGACAAGTTGATGAGTAAACAAGTTGACAAGGAGAGTTCTTTTCTCTGCCAAAAAGTTATCATTGCCTTTTAAGCATAAGAATATACACACTTTGCCCAACTTTCTTGTTAATTCGTGAACTTGTCAACTCGTCAACTTTTATTAGAAAAGAATACCTCATGAATCAAAGTAAAATATGTAAAATACGCGATATTTACAGAGCAATATCCGAGTTTGAAACCGCTTTTGCAGAGCAGTTTGGTATCTGTCTGAACGAGGCAATGGTGCTGTGTGCCTTATTGGAACGTAAAACTATGACGGCAGGTGAACTGGCAGAGACGTTAGGAGTAACCCAATCGAATGCTTCAAAGATTATCCGAATGGTGGAAGACAAGGCTTTTGTAAATCGGGTTTATGGCAAAGAAGACCGTCGGCAGATGCTTTTCTCGCTCACTGCAGAAGGACAAGAGAAGATTGAAACATTAAAATGCAGTGATATGACATTGCCCGAGGTGTTGAAGAATATCGTATAGTTGGCTGCTAAAGTAATAATAACAAGAAGAAAACGTTACTATAGGAGAAGTAAAAACGTTCGTTTCTCGTTCCTAAAAAATGCGTTTTATTCGCCATAGCATACTCCAAGTAAGCTTGGTTCTGCCCATTTGGCTTAACAAAAACGTTCGTTTCTCGTTCCTCGAAAAGTGCGTTTTTTCGCCATGGCATAGTTCAAACAAGTTTGACTCTGCTCATCTGGCTTAACAAAAACGTTCGTTTCTCGTTCCTCGAAAAGTGCGTTTTTTCGCCATGGCATAGTCCAAACAAGTTTGACTCTGCTCATCTGGCTTAACAAAAACGTTCGTTTAGGACGTCTCACGCTCACGTCTTTAAAAACAAAATAGATGAATACATTGACCATTATCCTAACGCTCCTCGTGGCATTGGAGCATTTTTATATTATGTTTTTGGAAACATTGGCTACAACTTCTCGTAGAACGTCCAAGGTTTTCGGTATCGATCAAGAGCGATTGGCAGATAAAAACATCTCCGTTCTACTGAAAAATCAAGGTGTCTATAACCTTCTTTTGGCGGGATTGCTCATCGTTGCCGTGGTGCAAGAAGACTTGTTATGGACTCGTTTGCTCTTGAGCTATGTTGTGTTGGTTGCCGCTTATGGTAGCCTCACGAGTAATCCAACCATCATTCTCAAGCAAGGCGGCTTGGCTATCCTTGCTTTGATAGCGAGTTGGATGGGATAAGGTATGGTGAATAATTGTCAGTCTGGTACACCATGTGTTGGAGTCTCCCTACCTGCACCCTGATGAGAGGAGTGCAGGTAAGGAAAATATCTATGCAAATGAACACCTAAAAGGTTATGCACCGCTCTATCCGCTTCCTGTCATCATCGCCCTGAAAGTACGGAGCACA
>JALEWR010000048.1 GCA_022783515.1 Prevotella sp. | reverse complement strand
AAAATGCTTGGATGGGATGTGTTCTGTGCTTTGAGGTTGTAAAAGGCATGCTTTTACATGCTGAAAGCAATGCTTTTAGGAGGCAAAAGGATAACTTTCGCATTCCAAAACCATGTCTTTTGTGGAGTGAAAAGGTTTGTTTTAGGGTGGTGTTGACGGTGTTTTTGTTGTAAGTTGTTGATAATCAGCTTTCTGTGAAACTTCGTTGTTTCGCATCCATTTGCTCCCTCAGTCATAAAAACGCAGTTTTGAGGTGGTTGAAAGCAATGTTTTTATTGGTCATTTTCTACAATGATAACAAAAGGCGGATGAATGGCGGAAAGTGTTTGGAGGTTTTTGGAAGAAGATGAGCATTGTCTGAAATTATTCTTCTGCAAGGGTGGAGTTGTGGGATGTATTTGCTGCTTTAATGATGTCTGTCAATTCTCTGTCTGCACCGCTTGATGTTTCCCTCGTTCCTTTTATTTTTTGAATTTTTATTCCTCCTTTTCTCCTCTCTTTTCAATGCCTTTTTGAGGGAAAACTTGTAACTGTTTGCAGATAAATAAGTTATCCGAAAATGATAATATTTTCGTGTCTTATTTTTTAAAAGTTTTCCATTTTGTTTTGTAAATGATTGATAATCAAAAGTTTGACATTTATTAACACGGAAAAAGTTTTCCAAAACATAAGTCGTATTGTTATTTGTGCTATCTTTGCAAAGGCAAATAAAAAGAGATATTTGCTTTATTTTACTTGACTGAAAAAAACAAAAGACTTAACGGAAATGATACAAACGGTGGTGAAACGCGATGGTCGTATCGTGGGGTTTAACGACCAAAAAATTATGGCTGCTATCCGTAAGGCAATGCTGCACACGGAGAAAGGTGAAGACGAGCGTTTGATACAGCAGATAACCGATCATGTGTGCTTTCATGGGCAGACACAGATGACGGTGGAAAGTATCCAAAACTCGGTAGAGATGGAGCTGATGAAGAGTAGTCGCAAGGATGTGGCCAAGGCGTATATTGCCTATCGTAATCAGCGTAGCATTGCCCGCAAGGCGAAGACAAGAGATGTTTTCTTGGAAATTATCAACGTAAAAAATAATGACATTACACGCGAAAATGCCAACATGAACGCTGACACACCGGCGGGTATGATGATGAAATTTTCGAGTGAAACCACCAAACCGTTTGTTGACGATTATCTCTTGAGTGAGGCTACTCGCGACGCTGTGAGCCACAACTATCTGCATGTACACGACAAGGACTATTATCCCACCAAATCGCTCACTTGCTGTCAGCATCCCTTAGACCATATCTTGGGCGAAGGTTTCACTGCCGGACATGGTTCGTCGCGTGCAGCCAAACGTATCGAAACAGCCAGTGTGCTGGCTTGTATCTCATTGGAAACAGCACAGAACGAGATGCACGGCGGTCAGGCAATCCCTGCTTTCGACTTCTATTTGGCTCCTTTTGTCCGGTCAAGTTTTATTGAAGAGTTAAAGTCGCTCGAACAACTCACAGGCGACAGCTATGCCACCTTATATAATAAGGAGATTGACGACTATGTGAAACGTCCGCTCGACTGGCTGCAAGGGCACGAACGCATTGTGCAGCATGCCATCAACCGCACTGTGGGGCGTGTGCATCAGGCGATGGAGGCCTTTATTCACAATATGAACACCATCCACTCCCGCGGTGGTAATCAGGTGGTATTCTCGTCGGTTAACTATGGTACTGACACCTCTGCCGAGGGACGTTGTGTCATCCGCGAACTGCTCAACAGTACTTACGACGGTGTGGGCAATGGCGAAACGGCCATCTTCCCCATTCAGATATGGAAGAAAAAACGCGGTGTGAACTATCTCAAGGAAGACCGCAACTACGACCTCTATGAGTTGGCTTGTAAGGTTTCGGCTCGTCGTTTCTTCCCCAACTTCCTCAACTTGGACGCCACCTTCAATCAAAACGAAGCTTGGCGTGCCGATGACCCCAAACGTTATATGCACGAAGTGGCAACTATGGGCTGTCGTACGCGTGTGTTTGAAAATAGATTTGGCATGAAAACATCGGTGGGTAGAGGCAACCTCTCGTTCTCGACTATCAACATTGTGCGTCTTGCCATCGAATGTATGAACGTCGAAAACAAAGAGGAACGCATCAATCAGTTCTTCGCCAAGCTCGACAGTATGCTCGATATTACGGCCCAACAGCTGAACGACCGCTTTAACTTCCAAAAGACAGCCTTGGCGAAACAATTCCCCCTGGTGATGAAAAGTTTGTGGAGAGGTGCCGACGAGTTGGGTGCCGACGATACCATCGAGAGTGTTATCAACCAGGGAACATTGGGAATAGGCTTTATAGGATTGGCGGAATGCCTGAAGGCTCTTGTGGGAGTGCATCATGGAGAGAGCGAAGAAGCACAGGCTTTGGGTATCAGAATCGTGGACTATATGCGTAATCGATGCACCGAATTTTCAGAGAAATATCAGCACAACTATAGTCTTTTGGCTACTCCGGCCGAGGGCTTGTCAGGAAAATTCACCAAGATTGACCGCAAGGAATTCGGCGTTTTGGAGGGCATCACCGACAGAGATTATTACACAAACTCCAACCATGTGCCTGTATACTATAAATGTAGTGCGAGAAAGAAAGCCGAAATCGAGGCACCTTATCATGAGATGACTCGCGGCGGTCATATCTTCTATGTGGAGATTGACGGCGACGCCACGCACAATCCGCAAGCCATCATGAGTGTGGTAGATATGATGGACCATTACAATATGGGCTATGGCAGTGTGAATCACAATCGTAACCGCTGTATGGAATGCGGTTATGAGAATGCCGACGGCAAGATGGAGGCTTGTCCTAAGTGTGGAAGTACGCATGTCGACCGCTTGCAACGTATCACGGGTTACCTTGTGGGTACGACCGACAGATGGAATAGCGGTAAGCTGGCAGAATTGAATGATAGAGTGGTGCATGGCTTATAATGATGCAGAAGAAAAAGAATGGCGGGGCGAAAAGCCCCGCATTCGTCTTTTATCTATCGTGGAAGACACGATGGTAGACGGCCCCGGCTTTCGCACGGCCATTTATGCGGCAGGCTGCGAGCATGGTTGTGAGGGCTGTCATAACCCCCAGTCGTGGGACAAGAACGGTGGCAGGTGGGCTTCAATCGATGAGGTGATGGAGGTGATAACAGCCGACCCCTTTGCCCATGTCACCTTTACAGGAGGTGATCCCATGCTTCAGGCAGAGGCTTTTGCGGCATTGGCACGCGAGATACGCCGTAGAACAGATAAAACAATATGGTGTTACACGGGTTTCACCTTCGAGGCCTTATTGCAAAAAACAACTTGTCGCCCACTTCTTGAACAACTTGACGTCTTGGTAGATGGTCGCTTTATCCGATCATTACGCGACGAATCCCTCCTCTTTCGCGGTAGTTCCAACCAACGACTCATCGACGTACAGGCTTCACTTAAGGGCGAGGTGACGCTGTGGAATGGTTGAAAGACTTTGTGAGGATATCTTGAACGGAGGGAAGGATTTTGTTATTCTGACACACTTTTTGCAGAATGCTAAACAAAACCTTTAAACACTTGGAGGTTATCAGCTTGTTGTTTATAGTTGCAAAATGAAGAAATAAGTTGGTAAATGGCTCCCAGAAGGGTGGATAGGCATACTCCTACTACTTGATATTGGGCAAACAATGGAGCAAGATGAGGATGATGAGATAATCTTTGAGCTGCTCTTTCAATGTGGCAACAATTTTCTCTTTATACCGATGAATGGTTTTTACGCTCATGTTCATTTCGGCAGCCACCTCCACCTGCGTTTTCTTTTGCACAAAACATTCGATAAAAACACGGCGTTGCTCTTTGGGCATTTGCCTGATGACATGAAAAAGCAATTCGTAGAGTTCGTTTCGAGTATAGAGATGGTCGGGCGATGTGGCATAGCTTCGTGCCTTCTTCTGCATCCACTCGGCATAATCCCATTCGTATGCTTGGTGCTTCAGATGGTTAAGACACTGGTTTTTTACAGCTCTTTGCAAGTAGGCCGCAATGGTATTTTCGTCCATCAGATCCTCATCCAGCTTTTCCCATACAGCCATAAAGACCTCTGAAACGAGATCTTTCCTCACGTTCAGGTCGTCGATGTATCGCTTGGCATAAAGGCAAAGCGGTGCATAATATTCTTCAAAAAGCAGTTTAAACCGTGTCTCTTTTTTCATCTTGAGCTTTCACAGACATATTTTTTACAAATTTACGGAATATATTTGGTAATTTATAAATTGTTGGAAACGAATTGTTCGTTCCCAATCAGGTCTCCCGTTCCTTCCATCTCAGATGTTAAAAAAGGAGACATGCCAATCACGGCATATCTCCTTACTACTGTGGTAAGTGGGCTTAGTTGGTTCAATGGCTAAGCCCTGATTTCAATCTACCTATCCTTAGTTAATTGTAATCGGTGCATCCAGTTGCTTGATAACAATACCACTGGTTTGTGCTTCGATATTCTTCGCACTATCATAAATCAATCTGTTGTCGGTCTTGTCTGTTCCATTCAACTTGTAATAGAGCTCCAGACCATCTGATTGAGGATCTACTCCCAACATGTTTTGCTTGATTTGGTTCTCGCTACGGGCAACACTCCACACACGAATTTCGCTCATATAACCACTGAAAGGACGTTCACCCCAAGGGAAACCGAGCAATTTACCAATCTTGAAACCAACATCTGCGTTGGGGTCAAACCCCGGAATACCCCATGCCGATTCAGCCCACTTGCTACCATTGACGTACATTACCGTCTTACCTGTTGACTGGTCGTAGGTGAGAGCCAAATGATACCACTTCTTGGGCAACAAGGGATCAGGAGCTTCATAATGCTGTCTGCCTGCAATTTGCAGGATATTACCTGCAATACCTCCACCGGTATCACCCACACGCAAAATCATTACTCCTTCAACACCCATGATGGTGTGGCTCGAACCATAGAAACTTGAAGAATAAATCAAAGCCTCATAGGTGAACGACTTGAAGAATGTTCCACTGGGGAACTTAACGTTCATGTGGCTATTGCTGAATGTACCCACCTTGGTGATGTATATGGGCTTGGACAGAATGATATACTTGATATCGCTGCCAGGCACAACAGGCGTGGTGCCGGAAGCCACTTTGACGGGTAAGATATAAGATTTGCCCTCTTCCAACTGCGACAGTTTAGATAAGGTGAGTTGCACTTTGCCGGCATAAATGCTTTTACTTTCTATGCTTGAGCCTGCATTTTCCAAGGCAGCATTTGTGGCGTTGAAGAGCAGATAGTTTGTACCATTCTTGCTGTTATATTCTTTTACAGCCTCTTCTCCGGCAAACGAGTAAGAAACATTCACCTCGCCATCGGTCATGTTAGAGAGTCGGGCCATCAAATCCACATTCAAGGCATCGCCTTCGTTGGGTATTGTTATGCGGTCTTCCTTACTTTCAAAATACACTTTCGGTGCAAGCAAGTCGCTTTCGTTCTCGCAACAGGCATTCATGACAAACAGCATGAAGCCCATGGTCATATATTTAAATATTTGTTTTTTCATTGTTCTATCCTTTATAGGTTTCTAGTTGTCGGTATCTTCACTGGCTTGTGTCTGCTCCTCCTTCCATTGCTGAAACACCTGTTGGTTGATTTGAATGGCCTGACGCATCCACTTGTAGTTGGGAGCATTGTCGTAATCGTTGTCAAAGCGATAAGCACCTACACCGCCTTTATAGCCTTTAGAAGGCATGGAAGCCGCTTGTTCGAGCAGTCTGCCACCTGAAACAAAGTAAGATTCAAAGTTTTCAGTAACAATCACCTTCTTTGGATCAGTGCCGTAACCATAACCTTCGAAATAAGGTGTACGGCCATAGGTTTGGTCAATCCAATAGTCTACATACCCATCCAACTCTTTTGTCAAGCTGCGGAAGTGTCCATCGATACAGATGAGCTTATGGCCTTTATTATCAGGGTCGCTCATTGGGCCGATATACTTGTTCATCTCTTTCACCAGATAGATAAGATCGGCATCACTACTCAAAGTGCCATCCATATCAAAGACACCGCTACCGATTTCCCAGTCGATGTCGTAGCCGTCCCATTCGTTGACGATGAGCGAATCGCAAAGAGCTTTAGCAAACTTGGCAAGGGCAGCTTTATGACTGTCAGAGCCATGCACACCGTCGTAGCCCCAGAACTTCCAACGTGCCAGTTTCTTTGCTTCTTCCACACGTTGAGCATCCTTTGCCCATCCTTCGGCTTCGGCTTTCTTCTCCACTTCCTGATAAATATAGTCGGGAGTACGCCCTTTACCAATATACGACAACAAGGAAACTTCGAGCAACTTGGTACCCTTCACCTTCTGCACAAATTCTTTATCGGCTTTCTGCTCGGGTGTAATGGTAAATCTGTTGGGTGCTCCACTCCACATGGACACGATGTCCATACTGTCGGGCATTGACGAAAGATAGCCACGGCGATAAGTTCCGGCAGGCGACCAGTTAGAGAACCAGCCGAAAGCCACAGGCCGGCCGTAGTTGATGGCAGACTTTTTGTATTCTCTCAAGTCGGCATAATACTGCTCGCTCTTCTCGTTGTTCATCGTGTTATAGCCTCCGATATGATCGTATGGCTTATTTTCCACCTCTACCATGTCGGAACATGAACTGATGAATCCTGCCGACAAGGCGAGAAGAAATGTATAATATTTGAAAAGTTTCATAGTTTTAAAAGTTTTGGATGATTATTTTTTATTATCCCACCAGAGACGGGTTCCGGCCTTGTCTTCACCACCTCTTAACATCTTTCTTGCCTTATCGAGGTTGTCGAGTTCTTCTTGCGATGACGCATTGCTAGTGGGATACACCATACGACGAATGCCCTTTTCTGAGTCTACCTCCTTAAAGCTGTTGTTATTCAGCACTGGATGCAGCTTAGGATAGCCTGTACGACGTTGTTCGCTCCATGCTTCCTGTCCGTTAGGATATAAAGCTATCCACTTTTGAATCATGATTTTCTCCAGATTTTCCTCCAAGCCTGTTCCCCAAGCTGTGGTGGCTGTAGACACAACAGGAGCATTAACACTGATACCGATATAATTGTCGGTGAAAGAATAAGCCATAGGTGTGCGACCGGAACGCATATAAGCATTTACTTCAGAAGTAGAGATTCCATTCTCTTCGAACGACATGGCGATGCCTTTCTTGTACAAATTCTCCGCAGTATCGCCCACGGGCCATCCATAGAGAGCAGCCTCCGCCTTCAAGAAATAAACCTCCGAGGCTCTCATCCAATAAGTAGGTGTAGCACTTACGATATTGGGTGTGGAGAATTTCTTAAAGGTATCGTTATTGGAAAGCATGTGTCCTGTGGGTATGGCCATATATTTGCCATACGAACCAATGCTTGTTGCTCTTGAGTAAGTTGAGGTAAGGAAATACTTAGGCAAGCGTGGGTCCTGATAACCACCCAAATAAGCAAACATAGAAGAACCCATACGACATTCGTTATACTGGTTCGCAAGAATGTCGATGTTGTTTTGGAAAACCAAGCCTGCACCCCTCTCCATCTTCGCTTCATCGTCTTTGCTTTGCATCACACCAATAGGATGGTTGATAGCTTGCAAGGCATATTTCTTGGAAAGTTCAGCATCGGCATAGTAAACACGCATGGCCAAACGCAGCATAAGAGAGTTGGCATATATCACCCAATGTCTTGTATTACCACCATATACAGCGTCCGCCTTAGGCATCAGTGAGCTGGAACCTTGATCGGCATATTTTGTCAAGACCCCAATGGCCTCGGTCAGCTCTGCAAACATCGCCTTATACACGTCTTCCTGACTGTCGTATGGTACGGTAATCAAACCCTTTCCCGCTTCTTTATAAGGGATGGGACCAAACATATCGGTGGCTTTGTGCCAAGCCGAAATCTTCAGTATCTGTGCTAAAGCAAAGGCTTCGGGATAAGAAGTCTCGGTTTTTGCCTTGATGTCTTGCCAGAAGGGCAGAATATTTGAATATGCCTGGCGGTAAGAAGACGACACCCAACCATCCATCAGCGAATAAGTGAGGTTGTTATATCCGTTGTTCCACGCATTGTTTTGTCCGAAATAGCCACTCCAGCAGTCGGCAGCCAAGTTGTAGGCTGTTTGATAAGCATTGGCAATATTTGTTCCGTCGGCTTGTGTTCCCACAGGAATAACACTCTTTTGCATAGCAGTGAGTGGTCCACCAATGGTAATTCCGTCCATCATTCCTTCTTCAGGAAGCATTTCAAACTCGTTGGTGTTAATCTTCTCGAAGTCGCATGCCGTTAGCACAGATAAGGAGAGTACACCTGCTATTAAATGACATTTTCTTAGTTTCATAGCTCATTAGAATTTAAATTTTACACTGAAGCCATAGCTCTTGAGGCTTGGCTGCATGAAGTAGTCGTTACCTTGTCCGTAAGTTCCTGTAGAAGCGGTCAACTCTGGATCGAAAGGAGCCTTACAATAAATCATCCAAGGATTGGTAGCGATAAACGACAAGGTAAGGTCTTTTACCACATTGTTGAACCAACGTGATGGGAATTTATAGCTCAAAGTCAACTCCTGCAAGCGTACATTCGTTGCACTGTAAGTATAGAAGCCGGCTAAATCGTTCTCCCCGGTAGCCACAAGCGAGTAATATTTCTTAGCATCGAATACACCTTGGTTAGGAATAAGCACGCCACCTGCATCTCTGGCATCTGCCGAAGCCTGTGAAACGCCGAAGCGATCCATTAATGCTTGGGTTGAAGATGTTACCACTCCACCGAAACGAGCATTGAACAAGAAGCTCAATCCAAAGTTTTTATAGCTGAACGAGTTGTTCCAGCCCATGGTAAAGTCGGGGGTTGTCTTACCCAAATAGATGGGGTCGACGGTTTCCAAGCCAAAACCGCCCGATGGACTCACATTGATATAGCCCTGATTGTCTTTAGCAAAAACTTTGCGAGAATAGATATCGTTGATACTTCCACCAACTTTCAAGATAACACGACCCTTGTCTTTTGACACCTCGGGAATGTTGATGGGGTTAGGACTCTTGGGGTGGATATAGTCTTTCACCATCTCCTTAATCTCGTTTTCGTTGCGAGCGTATGTCAATGAGGTGTTCCACTTTAAGTCGCCGAAAGTATCACTGTAACCCAAGGTCATTTCCACACCTCGGTTTTCTACGTTTCCGGCTTGCAGATATACAAACTTATAACCTGAACTTTCGGGCAAATCACCAATAAAGGTCTGGTTATAGGTGTTAGATTTGTACCAAGTGAGGTCGAGTGAAAGTTTTTTGAAGAAGCGAGCTGTGATACCAAATTCGTATGATTTGGTACGTTCTGCTTTATAGTCTGTAAAAGGATAGATATTTGTCGACTGCAAACTTCCGCCCACCAATGGTGTGGTGATTGTTCCAGGAGTCATGCCCGAACGTGATACAGGTGAGCCCACTTCGGTGTACGAGCCCCTTAGTTTGAGGAAAGAAACAAAGGCGGGGAGTTTCACCATTTCGGAAACGATGCCCGAAAGACCTACCGAAGGATAGAAGAACGATTCTTCTGAAGAGTTGACCAAACGTGAGTTCCAGTCGTTACGGCCGGTTACTGTGAGGTAAAGCATACTCTTCCATCCCAATTCGGCACTGGCAAAGGCAGCCACATTACGCACCTTACTGTCGCCACCCGCTTCTCTTATCTTACTATCGGATGGATCAACATTGGTCAACGAGAACTTGTTGGGAACCAAAACCAGGTTACCACCATAACCTCTTGTAAGCGAAGCATAGTCGGAATAGCTATAACCCACGTTGGCTGCCAAGCTAAAATCGCCAAAACGCTTGTTGATGTTGGCGATAGCGTCAACATATGTCTGATGATCTTTATAGTTATAATAGTCGTAGTTACCATTGGGCTTAGCAAAGTTATCGTACGATGAAGCATAGATTTTGCGTTCGCTGGTCATATAAGTCTTATCGAAGCGTACGCGACCTGCAATGCTCAGCCAATCGAAGATATTATAAGTAAGTCCGGCATTAAACATAAAGCGGTCTTTATCGTCGGGAGCCACATTGCGATATGCTGTCCAATAGGGATTTTGATTAGCATAACGACCATCCATGATGGGCCAATACTGTGTGGGGAAGTTACGCGATGTGTTGTATCTCTCAAAGGTCTTGATGTCTTCAAAGGATTCGCCACGAGGGAAGAGATAAGCCGCCATGATGGGATTCCAATATTCTCCCTGCGACACCATATTCTTGTCTTTCTGCTTGATATAAGAAGCACCCAGGTCGAGTTGCACCTTATCTTTAAAGAATTTTGAGGTGTTGCGGATAGTAAAGTTAAGACGATCGTAGGTATTATTAGGAACAATTCCCTTGGCATTGGTCGATGCTATCGAAGCAAAGGTCTGGTTGTGTTCGTTACCTGTGTTAAGGGTAAGCGAATTGATAAAGTTGGTTCCTGTACGGAAGAAGTCTTTTGCAGGATCATAGCTGCTTGGAGTAGCCAATTTCTCACCCCAACTTTCGTAAACGCCGGCTTTGTTGCCGTAGGTGTTTTGGAATTTGGGCATGATAAACGGCGAACTGAAATCGGCAGCAGAAGAGAAAGAAATCTCCATACGTCCTTCTTTACCTTTCTTTGTTGTGATAAGGATGGCCCCATTGGCAGCATTACTACCATAGAGTGCTGCAGCCGAAGGACCGGCCAATACCGAGATGCTCTCAATATCTTCGGGGTTGAAATCGGCAATACCTTCACTGCTTACACGACCTTCGCCCATGATACCGCTATCTTTACCACCGGTGAAGTTGAACAAAGGAATACCGTCAATCACATACAATACGTTGTTATCGCCTTCGATTGACTTTGCACCACGCATAATAACACGCGTAGCACCGCCCACACCACTGGCACTCTTCGAGATATTAACACCTGCCACCTTACCGTTGAGCGAATTAACAAAGTTGGCATCCTTATTGCGGGTCAACTCTTCACTATTCACCTGCTGTACGTTGTAGCTCAATGCTTTTTCGGCACGCTTAATACCCAAGGCTGTTACCACCACTTCGGTCAGCACCTTGTTGTCTTCTTCCATGACGATGTCCAGATGGCGGGCACCATCCACCTTAACGGTTTGAGGAGTATAGCCTACATATGAGAGTTCTATGCTTCCGCCTTCGGTCATGGGTAAAGAGAAATGCCCGTCAATATCGGTGATGGTACCTTGCTGCCCATTCTTTTTCTTCACACTTACACCGACAAGTGGTTCTCCAAGCTTGTCCCTTACTGTGCCTTTGAGGGTGAATGGCGTTGCCTGTTTCTTGGTTTCTTTCTTGAGAGAGAGAATAATCTGCTTATCCACTATCTGATAAGCAATGTTGGTACCTTGAAAGATATGGTCCAAAACGTCCTTGATCTTTCGGATATTGCCTTTAAGCGATACCAACTTTTTCATGTTGAGATTCTTGTCGTCGTACAAGAATACATAGTCGGACGACTTTTCAATCTTGTTGAGAGCCTGCTCTATCGGCATGTTAGAGATAGAAACAGGTTTCTTCAGCTCCTGGGCATGAACTCCGCCCGCAGTTAGAGCGAGGGCAAGAGCCAGCTGTGCAATTCTAATCTTCATGTTAAGATTTGGTTTTGAGTTATACATACGCTCAGACAACTACCCCAGAGGAGGTTGTTCAAGTCGTATACTTTAATGTTAATAGGATAGTTGAGGTAGAAATCTATGGCACAAATGGCTTAGGGATTTCTCATGGTGAGTGATGAAGGAAGATATCACCCGCCTGACACTCGCTTTTGTTTACGTTCTTTCTTCATAGGCATGATTGTTTGGATATTGTTAGTATTAATAAACATTTCTGCAATTAGTAGAGATCGACGGTTACATGTTTGTTTTTATTACTGTTCTTGGAGGCTGTCGTTATATTATCGATATGCCATTTCATGGAAGCGGTTTTTGCCAAATATTCCAATATCTGAGTGAGCGATTCGTTGCGGAATGTAGCCCTGTAACGATAATCTTTGTGGCGATGGTTGCGATAAGTGATTTCAACATTGAAGCGTCGTTCCAGACGTTGGAATATCTCTTCTATGCCGGCATTGCGAAAAATAAGCTCGCCTTCTTTCCAGGCTATCTTCTCATCCACATCAACCCGGCTGCGGTCAACAGTTTTTTCCACATTATCATATATAAGATGCTCCCCGGGGAGCAATTCTACGGGTGTGTCGCTGTTGGGGAGTGTTATGCACACCTTACCTTCCGCCAATGACGTTTCGGTCTTGGGAGAATCTCCATAGGCCGACACATTGAAGCAGGTTCCATGTACATGCACCTTCAACCCGGCAGGTGTGTGCACCTCAAAAGGGTGTTCCTTACTGGCACTCACCTCAAAATAGGCTTCGCCTTCCAGCTCCACACTGCGGACAGTTTTGGAAAAACGGGTGGGATAACGCAGGCTGCTACCCGCATTGAGCCAGGCAACAGACCCGTCGGGCAATTCATATCTAACAACACTGCCATCCAAAGCATACACATGTGCCATTGTTTCCGGGGATTGGGACTGACGGAAAAGCAGGTAGAACAACATGCCGCAACCCAAGAATAAGGGCAGCGTAAGCATGGCTGCATAACGCATAATGCCGGCCACAAACAGCTTTCGTTTGGCTGCTTGCCGGCGTTCACGCAATGCCCGGTAGGCTTCTTGCGTGTCGATAAGTTCCATCTCCAAGAGGTCTTCGCCCAATTCGTTGGCACGAACCATCAAGAGGTCTTGGTCAGAAGTAGGGTTGTTATGTTCCACTCTTAGCAAATATAATTGGCTATGTTTTGTTATTTCTTTTTTAACTGTCCATCCACATCGCGTGAGAAGGGCGTTATATAAAGAATACAATCGAAAAAAGAAAAAGGGACAGCTGTCAAGAAAAAAAATAATATTTTTCATTCTCTACCTTTCCTCGCCAACTCATAACAATAATTCACTAGATAATTGAATACAGCAACGTTAGAGTCAACTTAACCCCAATTCGGGTTGAATAAGTAAAAGGATAAAGTAAAAGGAGGTGTATCTGTTTATGATACACCTCCCTCCCTAAAATTTCAACATGTAATTAAAAATAAGGAGTTGGATTCAAACCAATAATTCTTATTCAGGACATCTTACTCCCGGCACAAAAGTGGGAGCTGCCCATCCTGCAAAAGTTGCAGTATAGCCATTACCAGTTAAATCGGTAACATTCTTGCTACCTGCTTCTGCCACTTCATTAAATCGCCAATATGCCACCAATCCTTCTGACAAGGGGTCTACCCAACATACATTGTTCTTCAGTTCGGCTGCCGAACGGGCTGTTGCCCAAACTCTAGCCTCACTCACCCAACCATTCATATAGCGGTCATCATTAGCCGACTGTCCGATATAAAATCCTCTTTGAGCATAAAATTGTGTAAGGTCTATCGATGCCCTATTGTCGGCAATCTCTGCCTGTAGTTCGCCATTGATATATAACGACTTTTTACCGGCATCGCCATTAAACACACATGCCACATGTACCCACTTGTCGTTGGGTAAGACATCTCTTGAATCTACATGATGCGGATCACCTACTTGCAATCGCCAACCTTCTGTCTTGCTACCTGCAGTACGCAGACAGAGATTTTCCTCTAATCCCATTACCGAGAAGCACCACTTGTTGCTGTAGGGTGTCATGCTACGAAATCTTACCCTAGCTTCAAAGGTTACATTACGAAGAGCCTTGGTATTATACTTTGATTCTTTACTGAAATCAGCCATATAATAAGCCCCATATTTCTCTAAATTGGCAGCTTGCGTAACAATAATTTGATTGATAATAACATAAATGGTGCGTGATGCCTCAATAACAGAGAGTTTGTTGCCCTTCACTTCAGTAATACTCACAGGCACAAGATAAGTCTTTCCAAACTTCATCTCATCCCTATTAACAATACTAATACGTAAACCATCAGTGGTGATGTGCTTACCTTTTTTAATAGTCAGGTTACTATTATCTATCTTATACGCACTTTCCGGTAGCACTTCATAATTCTTATGATGCGTATTATTAAAACTCTCGACCAAGTCGGGACGTACGGTCAGGTTGACGCTCACATCCTCCTCGACAATGGTAGATGATGCCACTTGTACACCGATGGCAGAAGGCAAATCGTCTACTGTAAGTGTGGTGGTAACATCCTTACCTTCTGTGCCAACAATATACACTCCATCGTAATATGTAGGACTCTCCTGGCAGGAAGCCAGCAACGTTAAGCATAACGCTGTTGCTATTTGTTTAATTCTGAATTTCATAGTGATGACATTTATTTATGGGTTGACATGATTTGTATAGCCTCACGCGTAAACTTGTAGTTGGGCGATGAATGATAATCGTTTTCCATGTGATAAGTTCCGCATCCACCTTTTCGCTTAGCCAATTCGCCTTTGTACATAGGCAAGAAGTGAGCCATGCCAATGAGCGAGGGTACTGTTTCTCCACTACGCAGACGATGGTTAACGCCACCATTGGCATATCTTCCACCTTCAAACGTTTCTGCAAAGATGTACTGTTCGGGCTTCCAACCACGCTGTGCAGCCATGTCAAAGCGACTTTGAAGATCTTGGTAACCAGAAGAATTATAGCTTTGTACTACGCCATAGTCAAAGTATTCAGCCAACTCCGGCTTTACATCATAAGGCACGCCATCGATGATGAGCAAGTTAGACGTACCCGATTTGGGTCCAATAAATTCGCCCAGCTTCTTCACAAAAATTTCCATATTGTCCTTATAGTTGGGATAGACATAAGACGGACCGACCAATGGACCCGTGAAAGGGCCTCCTGCGGGATCGGCATAACCGGGTTCGTAATCGAGATCAATACCTTGATAGCCATATTTTTTCATCGTATCGACCAATGCTACAGCGTATGCCTCAATACCTTCTTTGGTTACCTGATCATGCTTTTCACCTCCCATAAACTGCTCGGGAATTTTGTGAGCAAAGATGGTAAAGGTTACTCGCGTTCCTTTTACATTCTGTACATACTCTATATCCTCTTTATTGTATGTACCACTCCATATTGAGATGATGTCGACACTGTCGGGAACACTTCTCAAGAGATTCACCATGTTGGGTGAGTTGGCATTCCAGCCTCCAAACCAACCAAAGAAAACTTCATGGTCTTTGCGTTGCTTATAGGCACGCAAATCGGCATAATACTGATCCGATTTAACTTCCGGTTGCACGATGTCTAATGCCTCAATCCCGGTGCCGCAGGCAAGGAATAAGTTCGATACCATCACTGCAATCAATATCAGCAATATAATATTTTGTTTTTTCATACTGTATTCTGGTAAAATAATTGTGTATAAATCTTTAAAGAAAAGCTTTTATCTTACTTTTTGTCCCACCATAGGCGAGTTCCACCATTGTCTTTTCCACCGCCAAGCAGAGATACAGCCTTTTCCACTTCATCTCTATTTCCACTGTATTCCGATTCAGGGAAAGGTAAACGACGTACCTGCTCGGTGGTGCTGATAGTTCCATTACTCAAGTTATCAACAATGGGAAAGATTTTGGGATAGCCTGTTCTTCTAAATTCACTCCATGCCTCCTGTCCTAATGGATATATCGCTATCCACTTCTGGGTGATAATGCGTTCTAATTTCTGTTCCTTGGCGGCTTGTTCATCCCATATAACGGTGATATTCGATGGAGCTTCCGCCGACGGACTGCCCGATATTCCTGCATAACGAGCAGGTGTCTTGGTGCTTGCGATATAAGCAGAAGCTGTAGCTGCTATCCCATGCTGCTCCAAGGAAGTACGAATACCCTTTTCATAAAGATTCTTAGGAGTTCCTTTCATATTCCAGTCTTCCAATGCCCCTTCAGCTCTCAAGAACCAAACCTCGGCAGCTGTCATCCATAAATAAGGTGTAGCTCGTGTAATAAGCGGTTGCGAAAGAAGTTTGTTGCCTTGAAAAGACTTTCCGTTTTTCAATCCGTTTCTCAAGCCACGATATTTTCCGTCAGAAGCCTTAGCAAAAAACACAGGTAATCGAGGATCGTCAAAACCCACTAAATATGCCTCCATTGTCGCTCCCATTCGATCTTCATTATAGCCTTCCTCACTATAAAGATTATAGAAAGGATTAAAATAAGTAAATGAGAGAGCCGTATTGCTGGTCATCGTGGGATTGTCTTCATTCTTCTCTATCACTCCATACTCGTTATTGACTGCAGTTTCTGCCAATGCTTTTGCTTGTGGATAGACATTACGAACACGCATGGCTAAACGCAGTTGGAGTGAGTTGGCAAAACGAATCCAACGAGGAATATCGCTTCCATATATCAAATCGAACTGACTCAATGGCTTGGCATTGGGACTTTGCTTGTCATATTCGGTCATCACGGCGATGGCATGTTTCAATTCTTTAAAGAATGATTCGTAGATGGTTTGCTGAGAATCGTAGGGTACAGGATTAGTTAATCCGAACTTGGTGTAAGGCAATGGGCCATAAATATCAGTGGTTTTGTGCATGGCTGCAACCTTAACCACCTCGCCAACAGCAAAGAGTATGGAGGTGGAATCCGTTTTTTGGCGTAGCACATTCCATGAAGAGAGGAAGTCCACAAATGCCACTTTGAAAGGACGGTTGATCCATCCATTGGGGAAAGCATAGGTCGTGCCATTAAAACCGCCCTCCCAACTTTGAGTACCCGCATAATATCCGGCATACATATTGCCCACAAGATCTTCGGTAAGCTGGTAGTCGTTCTGATCTTCTGGCACCACTCTTCGTTGCATGGTGGTGAGATAGCTTCCCCAAAGATTATCTTTGTTCAGTTCACTTTCTATGATTTTATCCGGGTCAACGTTGATATCATCAGCCATACAACTACCCATGATAAATGTACCTGCAAGCATTGCTGCAGCAAGATACAGCGTTGATAATAGTGTTTTTTTCATTGTTTCGGTGTTTAAGAATTAAAAGTTTGCTTTCAAACCAAAGCCAATACTTCTCAAGCTGGGTGGCATGAAATAGTCGAACCCTTGGTAATAGGTTCCGGTATTGGCTGTGAGCTGCGGGTCGAAGGGTGCTTTGTTGTAGAACATCAACAGATTATTTCCTGTAACAGATATCGTCAAATCAAGCTTATGCTTGAACCATGCAGCTGGCAAACGGTAAGCCAAAGACATTTCGCGTAAACGCACATTGGTTGCACTGTAGGCATAATGTGCCAAAAGACCTGTCTTCCCACCTGCAGTAACGGCATAATACTGTTCGGGATTGAGGTAACCATAATTTACTCTCACACCTTGCCCATCGCGAGCATCGGCTGTTTGCTTAGAAACCCCAAACTGATCCATGAGTGCCTGGGTTGCAGACACAACGACACCGCCTACGCGTGCATCGACAAGGAAACCAAACTCCAAGCCTTTCCAAGCAAAGTGGTTACGCAAGGCCAGATTGTATTTAGGTGCTGCCGACCCTACTTTGATAAAGTTATTATCATCTTTCGTTACACCGCCATTGGATAGGATGTTGCCATGCAAGTCTTGTTTTAACTTACCTGCATAGATATCCGACATCGTTCCACCTTTTTTCAATATCATCTTGTACGATTCTGCCCCTGACACTTGAAATTCTGTGGGTGCTTTTACGGTGGTGTTGGTCGTATGATCAGTTACATATTCGGGTAGTAACTCTTTAATTTCGTTTCGGTTGAACGAATATATCAAATTGGCATTCCAATCCACCGGACCGAGTTTTTGGTTGAAACCTACGGTCAATTCTACGCCCCAGTTGTTCACTTTTCCTGCATTTTCAAAAGCATAAGCATAACCCGTGCTGGGTGGCAACTCGTATCTGAAAAGCTGGTTATAGGTGTTTGAATTATAATAGGTAGCTGCTATGTTTATCTTATTGTTGAACAATCGAAGATCCATACCCAGTTCCACAGCCTTGGTCATTTCGGGCTTGAGATGACTGGCCGGCGTAAAACCAGAACTGGTGGCATTACCATTATCAAGTGCAATGGCAGCATAGGTAAGATAAGCCGATGGAGGATTGCCCACTTGAGCATACGATCCACGTATTTTCCAAAACGAAATGATGTTCTTAGGCAAGGGCAACACCTCGGAAAGCAACACTGACAGACCTGCAGAAGGATAAACCACATAGTTTTTGTCGGTGCCTTGAAGAGTCGAGAAATAGTCGATGCGAGCAGTAGCATCCATAAAGAGGAAGTTACGGAAGTTTAACTCTGCCTTGCCATAAAACGATTGGGTTTGCGTATGAAGATTGGCAAACACCGTATTTGACTCTGCTGAGGAGATGTTAGACGAATGAAAGAAATTGGGAACTCTCACCAAATTGCCTTCATAGGTATGCGACTTATATTTCTCGTCATAAAAACTTCCACCGATATTGGCCAAGAAACGGAAATCTTGATTGAGTTGTTTGTCTATATTTACCAAGAAATCCAAATACAACGATTTATTGTTATCATTTTGCGTCATCCAATGTCCTTGTGGTTTAGCAAACAGACCATCAGTTGAGGCGTACAACTTACGTTCAAACGACATATAGGCATGATCCATTCTCGCACGTCCTAAGATGTTGAGCCAACTGTTGATATTCCATTTCAACGACAAACTAACGATACTTCTGTCTCTATCAGTGTTGAACATATTACGGTTGGTAATCCAAAATGGATTTTGAATGCCGAGGCCTAAATTTTTATAAGGCCAATTCTGTACCTTGAAGTTTCGGGTAGCATCGTGCATCTCATACACTGCATATCGATTAATATCATCGCTGGGTGGAAAAAGATAGATAGGTACAAGAGGATTGTAATACATACCCTGACCTATACTATTTTGGTTGTTCTGTTTGATGTAAAACAAACCCATATCCATGCTCAATACATTTTTCACCACATCCCACGAGTTACGAAAAGTGAAGTTGTAGCGATTATACTGGTTGTTATGCACAATTCCTTCAGCATTGACTGCCCCCAAAGAGAGATGTGTCTGGTTTGTTTCCGAACCGGTAGAGAGAGCTACAGAGTTGGTTACATTGTAGCCCGTTTGAAAGAAGTCGAGTGGATTGTAACCGGAAGGCTTTTCCAGTTTTTCTCCCCAACTGGCAAACTCTCCTTCTTTTCTGCCGTATGTGTTTTGGAATTGTGGGGTAACAAACGGACTCATAAAGCTCGTTCCATGAGAAAACGAGATACGAGGCTTACCCACTGTACCTTTCTTCGTAGTGATGAGAACTACACCATTAGCCCCTTTGTTACCATACAAAGCCGCAGCGGAAGCACCGGTCAGCACCGACATACTCTCTATATCGTCAGGATTGATATTGGATATGCCATCTCCATCAGCCACTTCCACAGCCTCGTAGAAATTGTCTGACTGCTTGGTACGCAGTCCTTGCAGAGGTATGCCGTCTAGAACGTATAAAGCATTGTTTTCTCCAAAAAGCGATTTTGTTCCACGCATCACCACACGTGAAGAACCACCTACACCCGATGAACTTTGGTTGATGGTGATACCTGCAATCTTACCTGCTAAACTGTTGATAAAATTGGCATCCTTTACTGTAGTAACATCTTTGGCTTTCAGCTCTTGCACATTGTAGGTAAGTGCCTTGGTCTCACGCTTAATACCCAAGGCTGTTACCACCACTTCGGTCAGCACCTTGTTGTCTTCTTC
>JALEWR010000033.1 GCA_022783515.1 Prevotella sp. | reverse complement strand
AGCATACGAAGTATTCGACAAAGACGGTAGCTATCTGGCAGTGTTCTATGCCGACTTCTATCCTCGTAAAGGAAAACAAGGAGGTGCTTGGATGACAGAATTCCAAGGGCAATGGATTGACAGCAAGGGCAAAAACGTACGTCCCCATGTGAGCATCGTAATGAATTTCACCAAGCCTACAGCTGAAAAGCCCGCACTATTAACACTCGGAGAGGTGGAAACTTTCTTGCACGACTGTGGTCATTCACTACATGGAATCTTTGCCAACACACGTTTTGAGAGTCTGAGCGGTACGAATGTGTGGTGGGACTTTGTGGAATTGCCCTCACAATTCATGGAAAATTTCGCCATAGAAAAAGAGTTTTTACGCACTTTCGCCTGCCATCACGAAACAGGAGAACCCCTACCCGACGAGCTGATTGAACGCATTGTGAAAAGTAGAAACTTCATGGCGGCTTATGGATGTATGAGACAAGTGAGCTTCGGACTTCTTGATATGGCTTACTATACACAGAAAAAGGAGTTTACAGAAGACATCATCTCCTACGAAAAAGAGGCTTGGAAAAAAGCCATTCTCACACCACAGCTTCCCAATACCTGCATGACTGTGCAATTCTCTCATATCATGGCAGGCGGTTATGCCGCAGGTTACTACAGCTATAAGTGGGCAGAAGTGTTGGATGCCGACGCCTTCAGTGTGTTCAAGAAAAACGGCATCTTCGACCAGAAGACAGCTCAAAGCTTTAGGGACAACATTCTCTCGAAGGGCGGAACAGAGCATCCCATGACCTTGTATAAGCGTTTCCGTGGTAGCGAACCCACCATCGAAGCCCTTCTCCAACGTGACGGCATCCGCCCCACAAACAACTAACATCAACTTCAATATTCAAAACCATACTGCTACAGCAATGGATAAACAACTTCTTCTTGATCTCCGCTACTTGCGAATGGCACGCATTTGGGCAGAAAACAGCTATTGCCAACGCCGCAAGGTGGGTACTATTGTCGTGAAAGATAAGATGATTATCAGCGACGGATATAATGGAACACCCAGCGGATTTGATAATATATGCGAAGACGAGAATAACGTCACGCATCCATATGTTCTGCATGCAGAAGCCAATGCCATCACTAAGTTGGCGAGAAGCAATAACAACAGCGAGGGTGCAACACTCTATGTTACGGCTGCTCCCTGCATAGAATGTTCCAAACTCATTATCCAAGCCGGCATCACTCGCGTGGTTTATGCCGAACAGTATCGCTTGGAAGATGGAATCAATCTATTGAAAAGAGCAAATATTGACGTAATATATCTGAATCCGGACAATTATGAGACAAAATAGATCGGGGCGATACACCCCTTTATTAATGGCTTTATGCGTGGCTATTGGTATCGTTATTGGTACTTTTTACGCTAATCACTTTTCAGGAAACCGATTGAATATCATCAATTCGGGCAGTAACCGACTGAACAACCTGCTACATATTGTGGACGACCAATATGTGGACCATGTCAATATCGACTCGTTAGTGGATAAAGCCATACCGCAAATTCTTGCCGACCTTGACCCTCATTCGGTATATATCAATGCTAAAAACGTGCAAGCAGCCAACGATGAGCTGAAAGGTTCGTTCTCGGGAGTGGGCATAGAGTTTACCATTCGACAAGATACCATACGCGTTCAGAACGTCATTAAGAATGGTCCGGCAGAGCGAGCGGGCATCTTAGCGGGTGATAAGATTGTGCGTATCGACGGCAAACTTTTTGTTGGCAAAGAGGTAACCAATGAGGAAGCGATGCGTAAACTGAAAGGTCCCAAAGACACAAAGGTGAAGGTGGGCGTTATCAGATATGGGCAGAAAGGCGTGAAAGAGATGACGGTTACACGCGGCGACATACCCCAAAGAAGTATCTCTGCCACTTATATGCTTGACGAAAACACGGGATATATTCGCATCAAGAGCTTTGGCGAAACCACCTATCCCGATCTTTTAATTTCATTAGCAAAGCTTTCTCAAGAGAATTTCAGCAATTTGGTCATCGACTTACGCGACAATACGGGTGGTTATCTGCAGTCTGCCGTGCAAATGGCGAATGAGTTTTTGCCAAAAAACAAGCTCATTGTGTACACCGAAGGACGCAAGTCGCCCAGACAAGAGTATAGAAGTGATGGACATGGCAGTTACCAAAATATCCCTATCATCGTACTTATCAATGAGGGGTCGGCATCGGCTTCCGAGATTTTTGCAGGTGCCATACAAGATAACGACCGCGGTACAATCATAGGTCGACGCTCGTTTGGCAAAGGCTTGGTACAACAACAACTGGCCTTTACCGATGGAAGCTTGATACGCTTAACCATCGCCCGCTATTACACCCCATCGGGAAGATGCATACAAAAGCCTTATACGCCAGGCAAAGATGGCGGCTATGAGCAAGATTTATTGGAGCGTTACCAGCATGGAGAGTTCTTCTCGCAAGATAGCATCAAGCATACCGGCCCTGTATACCACACCAGCATCGGCAGAGAAGTATATGGTGGCGGCGGTATTACACCCGACATCTTCATAGCAGAAGATACGCTCAACATGACATCTTATTTTAAACAAGCCATGATGAGTGGACTTATCTTGCAGTTTGCGTTTACCTACACCGACAACAACCGCATCAAACTGAACAATTTCCAAGAGATGATGGAGCTGTCCAACTACCTTGTTAAGCAGAATATGGTTGAACAATTCGCAACCTATGCAGACAAAAACGGACTCAAGCGCCGTAATCTGATGATACAGAAGTCGCACAAACTATTGGAAAGATACATCAATAGCCGTATCATCTACAATATGCAAGACGAAGAATCGTGGAACAAATATATCAACTTGGACGACCCTGCCATCAGTAAAGCTCTGGAGGTCTTTAAGAAAAACGAATCGGTTCCTCGCAAGCCCGAAAAGACAACGTCTGCCCGTAAGTCCCATAAGAAATAATGTCAATTGACTTCTGTATCAGTAAAAAAACTGCCTACTATGGACAAAACAACTCTACGGCAAGAGATAAGACAAAGAAAGCGACAATTCACCAGTGAACAACTGCGTGAATTGTCGCTTGTTGTTCTACAACGTTTGATGGTTCATCCCCGACTACAGCAAGCCAATACCATCCTACTCTATCATTCCTTACCCGACGAGGTCTATACACACGACTTGATAGAACAACTTCATCAAGCCAAGAAAAACATCCTCCTGCCTGTGGTCATTAATGGAGAAGACATGGAAATACGCCCATACACTGGGAAAGACACCATGAAACAGGGGGCAATGAACATCCTTGAACCTAACACACAGCCTTATACCGACTTCTCCAACATCGACCTTATCATTGTACCAGGCATGAGTTTTGACAGCGAAGGCAGTCGATTGGGAAGAGGAAAGGGCTACTACGACCGCTTCCTGTCTCAAGTTCCGCATACATATAAAATAGGTATCTGCTTCGACTTTCAAAAGGTCGACCATGTACCCGTCTCGCCTCACGACATTAAAATGGATGAGGTTCTGTAAAGAACCCAACGTTTTTGTGCAGCCAGATGAGCAGAACCAAGCGTGTTTGAGTTATGCCATGGCGAAACATGTTAATGAACTTGCGAGTAAAACCCACTTTTTGAGGAACGAAAAAAGAAGACTACTCTACAGCAAAAAACAAGCGACGAATAACAAAACCATTAATTGTTATTCGTCGCTTTTCGTATTAGGTTCTCTACCTCACATGCTCTTACTCTTCAGCAGGCTTCATGTTGGTATAAACGGTTTGCACATCGTCGAAATCTTCCATCTTTTCCACCATCTTTTCAATGGTTTCACGCTCTTCAGGTGTTACGTCTTTCAAATCGTTAGGAATATAAGTAAACTCCGCACCTGTAACCTCAAAGCCTTCAGCCTCCAAGTGTTTTTGGATGTCGCCAAAGCTTGTAGGAGCACCATAAATGGTAATTTCGTTCGTTTCCTCGTCTATATCATACTCGTCTTCTACACCGAAATCAATCAATTCGAGTATTAATTCGTCCATATCCAAGCCCTCTTTTTTCTTGAAAGTGAACACCGACTTATGATCGAAGAGAAACGACAGCGAACCTGTTGTTCCCATATTGCCGTTAAACTTGTTAAAGATGGAGCGAACCTCACCCACAGTACGAGTGGTGTTATCGGTCAATGTATCTACAAAGACAGCCACTCCGTGAGGGCCATATCCCTCATAAGTAACAGCCTTATACTCACTCTGATCCTTGCCCATAGCGTTTTTGATAGCACGCTCAATATTGTCTTTGGGCATATTCTCACGCTTGGCATTGGCAATAATAGCACGCAAAGTAGGGTTGTTTTCAGGTTCCGGACCGCCCGACTTTACTGCAATAGCAATTTGTTTACCAATTTTTGTGAATGTACGAGCCATGTGGCCCCATCTTTTCATTTTCGCAGCCTTACGATATTCAAAAGCTCTTCCCATTGGATTCTATTTTTTTATATGATTAATCTGTTTCATCAGTCTTGTTGTCCACCAACAGATTACCTCAATTCTGCACCCAATTTGGTGGTCAGATTGGCAATCAATTTCTTCATGATGGCATCAATTTGCTTATCGTTCAATGT
>JALEWR010000247.1 GCA_022783515.1 Prevotella sp. | reverse complement strand
TTTTAACTTAACTATTGTTGAAACAAATATTCCTTAAAAATTTTAATTAAGTGCCAGTTCTTTTGAGTTCACTACAAAAAAGTATGTCACTCGAATGAAAACCGAATAGACTAAAGAACCAAGCCACCGGGCAGCTCAAATATCATTAGTTAATTCCCTAAATGTTTCACTGTTTACAGCAAGTTTACAACTCTAATCAGCATCATAAAATAAGACAAATAAATTCATACAATAACAAGGAATATCGCACAAATATAACCTCTCCATTTTTAAGACTCTCTTTTTAAAACTGTACATTTTGTAATTTTCGATGCAAAGTTATAGACTATTCCGCCAAAATACCCCCCCCGATTTGTTAAATATTACTAATACACACTATTTTATCATTACCGCAGGCGTATTCAGAAACAAACAAATCTATTGTCTTTTACCTGTTCCTTTACCATTTTTTATCTCCTGCCAAACATAAAAAACAAGATGATAATAATAAAACTTGTCATTGTCTTTGCATCGACACATCGCCTACAAAGAACGACAAGATATGCTTTCCTCTCCATTAATTATCAAGAAGTCTCCATCAACTCTACATCCAAGATACTAATAATCTCATCCAATATCCTTGCTTCATAGGTGGGCTTTCTGGGAGGCACAAAGTTCTCGTCCCAAGGATTAAAGAAGAGCGTGTCAATGCCTGCGGCCATCCCTCCTTCGATGTCGGTATAATAATTATCGCCAATCATCAGCGTATGAGCAGGATTGGCATTGGTCTGCCGAAAAGCATAGGCAAAGAAATCAGGCGATGGCTTGTTGGCTCCTGCATCTTCGCTCAATATAATAGTATCAAAATAAGGGAGCAGTCGGGATGCTTTCAACTTTTTATACTGCACTTCTCGAAAACCATTACTACAGAGATGTAAGCGAAAGCCCTTATCACGAAGAAAATCCATCAACCGATAGGCTCCCTCTACCACACCTGTCTTCGTGGCACATAGCTCCAAATACTTATCGCTCACTGCAAGACAAAAGTCATCGGTCAATTCTTCTTGCTCCATTCGGTCAGACACCGATAGGGGTTTTCTAAAACGCTCAATCAACAATTCGTTCTTGGTTATTTCGCCCTTAGCATATTGTTCCCACAGGCCTACATTATACTTCCAAAATGCTTGATAAAAAATATCGGGTTCACTAAAAAACTCTTCCCAATGATAATACTCATACAGCTCGCCCAAAGCTATCACGGCATTGCCTCGAGTGTCGTAAAGTGTATCGTCGAAATCGATAAATATATCGGTATAGGTTTGCATACGCTTTAATAATAAGGATAAACTAATGGCAAAAAATATAAAATCAACCGTCATGAATATGATTCACAACAAGTACCCTGCCCTCTCTTTCTCAAGGGGGAAAGGAACTATCAACTCATCAGCCAATCAACTCAAAATCTCAAGAATTTAAAGCTAAAAGGGTTTCATAAACTCTCGCAAGATGTCGCACCGCGATATATAAGAATCTTTTATCTCATTCGTTCGCACAAAAGTGGCCAAATCGTTATACGCTCGATAAACATCACTCGAAGGAGAGATATCTCCGAACCAGCTATCGGCCATCCAATAAAAAAATGCCTGCGAATAGTTTCGATATTGTATATAGGCTGTGGCAAACAGGGCCTTGAGTTTTATGTCTCTGCGAATATCTTTTTTCACTTCCGACAAATAGCGTAAGGCTTCTTGTGCAAAGTCTTTCTCCCATCCCCTGGCACTGTCGGAAACACTGTTATAATAATGTGTGAGATACCAACAATCACCATAGCAAGAGGCTTGATAATAGCGTGATGCCAGTAAATAAGCGTTGTCGGCGGCAATAGAAGGGGTAGCTGCCAAGCGATACCTGCTTTCCAAGTTAAGCATCTCACGACAATACTCCAACTTCACATTGCGGATGGGTTCACTATAGCCGGGGTGTCCCTCTTTATTGTTCACTTCCACAGGCTGACGCACCATCCATCGGTCTTTCTTAAAGTCGCGTTGCGAGGCATACTCATAAATACCCTGATGCTTGATATATTCGGTTGGCACTTTCTCCAAATAGGTGATGGCTGTTGCAAAATCGCCCTCTGCCAGATATTTTGTACCCAACATTTCGTTAAAGGCACTTGCTTCAAACCCTATCTTAGAGAAGGCAAAGGCCTGCAACTTATCCTTGGGTTTAGATTGCAGATGATGACAGAAACGAAGCAGTTCGTTGGCCGTAAGACTATCCAATTGTGTTTCATACTCCCAAGTCGTTGCCAAGCAGCCTCTTTCGTCCGCTGTTTTCGCTGCATTCCCTTTCCATGAATCCTTTCGGTGTATCGCATCCACCATCGCCAACAAGGTAAGTGCCTCGTTCTTCTTGCCGCTCTGCACCAGTTGAGGAGTCAGTTCACGATATACCATTCGTTCAAGAATATCCATAAAATAATCGTCTTGGGTTTTCTCCGCTGCAGACAACAACCACTCAAACTCTTTTTGCAGATACTTCGCATAATTGGTAGCATACTTCCTGGTGCGAGTTGATATCAAGAGAGCAATGCAACGCACACTCTCATATGTAGCTCTCGCCCCCTTGAGCGATGCCGCACGCCTGATGCTTTTCTCGGCTTGCTTCCAATCGTTATCATAAAAATAAAGCATGGCCAATGCCGCTTGCCAAAGAGCTTTATCCTCTACCTTTTTATCTTTCAGCACCTCGTCTTGGATAAAGTTCATCAGCTGTCGCCTCGATTGATGGTTTGCCGGACTGTCCACTTCTGTCCACTCCCAGCCATAACCGCCATTGATATAATATTGCAGCAGATAATTAAGCGTAGGCGAATTGGGGTCTTCACGGTAAACGGCTTGTATGCCTGCTGCGTTGCGATAGTTTTGCATCGCCCACTCCACACTTTCCCAGTCGCCATGACGCACATAGATATCGCAAGCCTCCCGCCAGCGTCCTCCTTGCAGGATGGCATTGGCGTAGATTCTTTCCATCATATCCTTAAAAACACTTGCAGGCAGATGTTTGCCTTCCTTTTCCCAAAAGATTTCGTTGGAGCGATAATCTTTTAACAACATATTGGCCCGCATATACAACAAGGCATACTGCGGTTTCAGACGCGTACCCTGATAGCTCTTACCCACTCCACTCATTTTTTTCAATGCCGTCTGCCGCTGTGCCAACTGTTCTTGCGTGGGATATTCCCAGGATTCCTTCAGAGCGTCGGAAACCTTATTATATATAAGAGTCTGCTCCAAATAAGTCAGCATCTCCTTATCATTCCTCTTCTTGGCGGCCTGTAAGAGTAAAGCACAATCATAGGAAAAGAAATAGTCGGCGAGTGTCTCATACTGCTCGGCTTCTTTCTTCTGCCCTGCAGTCAATCCGCCCACATACGCTTTCCAATAGTCGGCAAGCAAGGCCAAATGCCCTCTATTCTGGGCATGCCGATACATATAAAACACATCTCGGTTGTGTAAATTAAACACAGGGCCACACGCTCTGCTCTCTAATGGCAATAATAAAGCCAGAATAATACTAAGGATGATAAATCTTTTCATACGCTTGGGGTGTAAATCGGGTTATATTTTGTCTGCTTATATCAAAGAGAATGATTTCTTGATGAATCGCCGGTCGCACTCTGTTGATGGCATTCTTGGTTGCAATTATCTCATCTAAAACAGACGTTCGTTCAAGAATGCTATCAGTGGGTAAGGTGGGATGCTGTCCTTCGCGGTGTACAATACTCACAAACCGACCGTCACGAAAGAGCAATTTCCAACTATAGATGGGGTAAGCGGCAGTGAGCGGCAGTGAGTAAGACTTCAAATGTCGCAAATAGGGTTTAACGTCATTCACGCCCAAGATTGGATTTTCTTCTCCCATCTTTGTGAAATCGCCTGTGTTATAAACCATAAGCGTACCCTTATCCACCGGTGGAGGCATATAAGCCAACTGGTGCAGTCGTATCGTAGCCGACACCTTCACACCCAGATGGGTAGCCAAGGAGCGGAGTTGACGAAGAAAGTTGTAATAGTTGTTTTGCGTACTGCGTGTCCAATCACAATCTATCTGCACCTCTTTCACACCCTTCACTCCATGCGTCTTGTTCATCTGCCCAATCCTTTGCCATATTTTTCGTGCCAAGGAGGTATCTGCTTCGTGCATACAGTTGTTCACGATAAAGATGGTGGGGATAATCTCCATATTCGATGCCGGCTGGGTAGCCCACTCTACAGTGGCGTTGGGCATGACATTACCTTCCTTATCCTTCACCACGTCAAAATAACGCACATACAATCGCCTTACCTCATGCTGCCTATAAAATTCCTCCTTCACGCTGTCGGTTTCAAAGCGAGTACTCCAATAATAAGCCGCCCGCACCGCCTTATCGCGTTCTTGACGGAAGCAAGCTGTGAAGAGGAATAAGGACAACAATAAAAAACCTGACCATTTCATTTTCTACATTCTAACAAACACTCACACCGATTGAGCCAGCATAAGCGAGAATACAAAGATAAAGAGTTTTCCTTATCGCCACAACACCAAGTTAACAAAAACATCAAGCTGTTATCCAATTTCAGAGAAGTTGACTAGTCATCCCATCCTTCTTTATTCTTTCTCACTTGCCAACAGCCTCACACAACGACATGGGTAACAGATAAACAAGAAAATATAATTCTATTTTAAAACAATAGTTTAGACGACAACATGAAAAGCATCTTCAGATGATTTGCCCTCTCTTTAAAAGTAAGAAAAACTCTTAAACCCACTATTACGAGACTTACGCCCTTTTTTATACTCCAATTAGTGGAACAAACCAACATGTAAATATCGAAAAACAAGAGAGGAAATGCTCAAGCTGACAGTCAAAAAAAACACCTAAAAACTTGTGCGTTAGGAAAATAAGGTGTAATTTTGCAACCGAAATAATTGGCTTCGTGCTTAAAATTGTAAAAGTTAAACATTAAAATAAAAACAGAAACATGATTATTGTACCAGTAAAAGATGGCGAGAACATCGAAAGAGCTTTGAAAAAGTTCAAGAGAAAATTTGAAAAAACAGGTGTTGTAAAAGAGCTTCGTGCACGTCAACAATATGACAAGCCATCTGTTTTGAAAAGACTCAAGATGGAACACGCTATCTATGTACAGAAACTTCGTTCAGTAGAAGAATAAGCCGGCAAGGCTTTACTGAAACAAGCCAACATAAAACCACAAACATATCCTTTGCAAAAGCAATACGCTTGGTAAAGGATATGTTTGTGGTTTTTGTTTTTCGAGAT
>JALEWR010000229.1 GCA_022783515.1 Prevotella sp. | reverse complement strand
AGGAGCGGTGTATGGCTTGTTGAGATTTGTATCGATGATATTAGCCGCTAAAGTGGGACAATGAAGTTCGCTTATCCACTTGTCGTAGACGGCATGCCCTGTTTCGATATCATGATTGCCAATGCCTTGGACATCGTATTTGAGATAGTTAACTATATCAGCTGCTAAATTTGTTTGTTGAGTCTGAATAAAACAGGAGTAGTAGCAAGTGGGTTGCCCTTGAAGTATATCGCCATTCTCTAATAAGAGAAGGTGATCTTGAAACATCTCTCTCTGTCTTTTTATATAGGTAGATGCACGCGACAAAGAACCTCTCCCCGGTTTCCGATTAATAAAGTCGTAAGGGAAAAAGTTACCATGTAAGTCTGAGGTTTGTATGATTTTAATCTTTACTTTTTGGATCATTGCTATTAGATGGGATAATCTTATTAAAATGCAAAGAAGGGCAGTGAGTAAAAGAAAACTATGTTATGTTAATAACAATAGGACGAAAAAAAGAGTGTAGTTTATAATATCGCCAATCTACAATACGTTATTGAAGGTGGAAAAACAATGGTATCGCAAAAAAACAGAAAGCAACTAATGAATGATTGTAGTTGCTTTCTGTTGTTATTATTCTAATATCTTAGTCATATTCATTTCTGTTATCTTTCCATCGGGGTTGATTTTTGCCGATATTTTATATTGTATCAGATTTTCTTTTGAGGGGTCTGTGCGTTCAATCTCTTGTATCGCCGACACCACAATGGAATATTCGTATTCTTCGTCACCAATCTCTTTCTTTTCAATCTTATAGTCATTGCTTAATCGCCAGTTCATATTGATGATGTCTTCTTTGTAGATTCTGGTTAAGAAAGACACCACATCGGCTTTGGTTGCATTGACTTTACCTAAGAACGACGACAGATATTCAGAGATAGAATTGACCAATCGGTTTTCATCTCTCGAATTGATGCTTTGAAAGAAATTTCTTAACGCCACCACAATTCGTTCTTGCTCCTCTGGCGTCACAATGGTCGCTTTAATCTCTCTTATGTAGTTGTTTGCCGAATCGGCATATTCGCCATTGACATGTTCTTTTAAATACTGTGTATATGCAGCCAAAGTATTGGCGGATGATGCAAAAGCCCAATCCAAAGAGTCGATTTTTCTAAATGCCTCACTTTTGTATTTGCTGCCAGGATACTTAGATAAATACTCCAAGAATTCGGTCTTTGAGTTGCTCACACTTACATTTCGCCACTCATTATCCATGCGTTTCAACTCCCCAAGTCGGGTTGTTATTCGCCTGATATGTGCTTCAGAGGCATCTGGATAATTATCTAAAAAACTTTGAAGTACCAGTGGATCATCACTTGTAAGAGCATACTCGTAGGCTTGCAAGGCTTTTTTCTGGTTTTTATCGTGATACAGATAAAACGAGATTACGACAATAAGACAAGTTATGAGACATGACACAATGATGGCAGGAGCTTTAGACGACTTGCCGGCAGGATGTTCTACGGGTGTGGAAAGGGGGGAGGAGGGTTCTCTACTCTTGTCGCCGACTGTTGCAGAACTAACTACTGCACTATCGTTATTCGTGCTTCTATCGATGTCTTTCTGTGTCGCTGCTGTTGAATGTTCAACAGGTTTTACCGTTGTATGATGACAATTGGGACATCGTGGATGTTCCATGAAATAAACTTCTCCGCACTGTATGCAGCGAGTGACCTTGTTTAGTATTTCAACTCCACATGAGGGGCATATTGGTGCTTTATCGCTGACCTGATGACCGCACTCGGGACATTTAATGATAGCCATATTGTTTGATAAAAATAATGCGTTTAATCAATAATAAAAGACACTACCGATGATGGATAAACCTAATTTCTCGCAGGCTATGATTGTTCATAAATCTACTCTTGTCGATATATCCATTGACGCCGTTGATACGCCCTTTGGCTGTGTACTGCCACATTGTGATGTCGGCACCATCTGCCAAGACAGGTTCTCTTTCGGTATATTGGGCAATCATAATTTTATAACCATCAAGCTTTCCTTGTAGGTAAGCATTGTAGAAGTTGGTATAAGTATATACCAGCGGTTTCTGTTGATAATACTCTTCCACCATATCCAGAAACTTTAAGAGCGAATCGCAGAATGCTTCTTTTGTCGTTCCTTTAATTGTTTCCACATCAATCATGGGTAGAATATCTTGATCTTGCGGTCTACATTGTGTAACAAAGTTTTCTAATTGCTTTTTTAACTCAGTCTTAGGGCGAAAGAAATGGTATGAACCCACTTTGAGACCGTTCTGCTTTGCTAATCGTATATTATACTCATAGGTGTGGTCTATCCTGTCGCCTCCTTCTGTTGCTTTGAGATAAACATAAGCCATCTTGGCATTTTCGCCCACTGTTTCCCAAAAAACTCTACCTTGATAGTGGCTTAAATCAATGCCGTGTATATGTGTACATGTATCTTCGCATTGGATATAGCTATCTTGAGCTTTTGCAAATGTACTTATAGTTAAATACAATAGTATAAGAAAAATCTTGTTCATGCTACAAAGATACGAAAAAGCAACTATATTCCATCAAGCCAAGAATAGTTTTCACTTCTCTTCACTTATCGGTTTATGCACTGTCTATGTTATTGAATGGGCTGCAGAGAAAGGTGTTCCCTGTAGTCCATTGTTTCTCAACTATTCTTGCCAGGATATCTGAAGAGTATCGCCAAGACAGTGAATGCCCCTATGGCAAAGGGATAAAAGAGATAGGGGGTGATGTTGAGCGGGCTGATATTGGCGAGTCCTGCTGCCATCAACACTTGTGCTCCATAAGGTATAACTCCTTGAACAGCACACGACATCGTATCCAAAATGCTGGCACTTTTCCGTGGGTCGATATGAAACTTTTCAGAGATCGACTTGGAAATACCACCCACTGTGAGAATTGCCACTGTGTTGTTGGCTGTACACAAGTCTACCAGCGATACTAAAGCGGCTATGGATAGTTCGGCCCCACGCTTGCCTTTGATACGTTGGGTAAGGCGTTCCACAATATATTGTATGCCTCCATTGAGGTTGATAAGTTCTAATAGTCCGCCTGCTAGCATGGTGATAATCATCAATTCGCCCATACCTGTCATACCATTACCCATGGAATGGAGCCATCCATAGAAGTCGTATGCACCCATATAAATGCCGATAAAGCCTGTCATGGCAATGCCGAGAGCCAACACAATGAGAACATTGAGACCTGCAATGGCGGTGATTAAGACAATGAGATAGGGGATAAGATTGAGGTAAGCCACATCGTAGTGGCGGTCAATACTTGGAAGTCCCTTTCCTATGGCAAAGTATATGCCCAAAATAGTGATGGCGGCGGGAACGACAATGTAGATGTTTGTCATGAACTTATCTTTCATATTACAACCTTGGGTGCTTGTTGCAGCCACGGTGGTATCGGATATGAACGACAAGTTATCACCAAAAAGAGAACCTCCAACCACTGTTCCTACAAGCAAGGCTTCATGATAACCCGTTGAGTCGCCTATCATTGCAGCTATCGGAGTTAAGGCTACGATGGTGCCAACGCTGGTACCTATCGACATGGATATAATGCAGGCAGAGAGGAAAAGACCTGCTAAAAGGAGATTACCTGGTAGGATATTGAGTGCCAAATGCACGGTTGCTTCTATGCTACCCATTTCTTTAGCCGACTGGGCAAAAGCTCCTGCCATGATAAAAATCCACAACATCAGCGTCATATTCTCGCTTGTGGCTCCCTTGCTAAAGGTTTTGATACGCTGTTTAAAACTTATTTTTGAGGTGATAGCCACAGCATATATGCTCGAAAACATAAAAGCTACGGTAATGGGAATCTTATAAAAGTCGCCTATGGCAATCGAAAAAGTTACATAGAAGATGATAAAAAAGAAAATAGGACTTAATGCTTTGAGTCCAACTGTATGTTTAATCATTTTTTGTATGTTGTTAATAATTAATAGATTACTATTATTTTATTTTTCTCTTTTTGTTCTTTAATCGCTTTTCTTCTTATCTCGTGTGTTGAGAGTTGGTAGCGAAGGTATCCTGTTTTATGTGTAGAACTTTTGTTATTTT
>JALEWR010000215.1 GCA_022783515.1 Prevotella sp. | reverse complement strand
GAACCCACAGGCGGTGTTGACAGCACCACCCGACATCAGTTTTGGGAGCTTATCCGTCAGGCTGCCGCACAAGGAATAACCATATTCGTGACCACCCACTATATGGATGAAGCAGAATATTGCGACCGTATCTCCATCATGGTGGACGGACAAATCAAGGCACTCGGCACGCCTGAGGAGTTGAAAAAGAAGTTTCAGAAGAAAGATATGGGCGAGGTGTTTACTTATCTTGCCCGTCAAGCAGAAAGAACAGAATAGATGAAGACATTCCTTTCCTTTGTAAATAAAGAGTTAAAGCATATCTTTCGCGACCGTCGAACGATGATGATACTGTTCGGTATGCCGCTGGTGCAGATGCTTCTCTTCGGATTTGCCATCACGACGGATGTAAGAAACGTGCGTACGGTGGCAGTCACGTCGTCGATGGATAAACTCACGCAGCAGGTGATTGAGCGACTTGATGCGTCCGAATATTTCGACATCGTAGCCCAAGCGTCCACTACCGAGGAAGCAGAGATGCTCATCCGCAACACGAGGGCTGACATGGCTGTGGTGTTTTCGCCCCGCTTTGCCGACCACAGGTACAGGGGTGACGCACGCATCCAACTCATCGTGGACGGCACAGACCCGAATATGGCAACACTGCAGACCACTTACGCCAGTCAGATAGTCAGGGATGGAATGATGGCAGGCATGCCGTCATCCGCCAATATCAACACGCCAACCGTCAGCACCAAGCTGCTTTACAACCCACAGATGAAGAGTGCATACAACTTTGTGCCTGGTATCATGGGACTTCTCTTGCTTATCATCTGTACGATGATGACTTCAGTGAGTATCGTTCGTGAAAAAGAACGCGGCACGATGGAGGTTCTGCTCGTGTCGCCCGTGCGTCCGTTGATGATGATGGTTGCCAAGGCTGTGCCTTATTTCCTGCTTTCGTTTCTCATCCTTACGGGCATCCTTCTCATCGGAAGATTCATCTTGGGAGTACCCATCATGGGCAATGTGTCTCTCATCTACGCCGTGTCGCTGCTCTATATCCTGCTTGCCTTGTCATTGGGACTTCTCATCAGCGTGATTGCCCAAACACAAGTCGTGGCACTTTTGGCTTCCGGTATGGTCATGCTTATACCTACGCTCATGCTGTCGGGCATGATATATGCCGTAGAAAGCATGCCTGAGATATTGCAATGGGTGTCGTGCATCGTGCCTGCACGATGGTATATCTCGGCAATCCGCAAACTGATGATTATGGGAGTGGGATTGGAACAGGTTGTACATGAGGTGTTGATTCTCACTGGAATGACCGTGTTCTTCCTCTCTGTTGCATTGTTGAAGTTTAAGAAAAGATTGGAATAAGAGTAGCTTTAAATGGTTTATTGGTCTAATCAACCCTATTAGCCCAATAAGCCTAATTAGCCCAACAACCCCAATATCCCCCAACAACCACCTTTATAAAAAAGAAAAAGAATGATTCTCCGTTATCTCATAGAAAAGGAATTTATCCAAATCCGCCGCAATGCTTTTGTGCCACGCCTCATCATGATGCTTCCCATCATGGTAATGTGTGTCGTGCCTTGGATAACCAATATGGAAGTGCGTAATGTGGAAGTGTTGGTCGTGGATAATGACCACTCACCTACCTCACAAAGATTGGTGCAAAAGATTCAGGCATCCAATTATTTCAGGTTCCAGGGTACTGTCGGTTCGTATCAGGAAGGACTTGAAGCCATAGAAGAAGGGAGGGTGGACATCGTCATGGAGATTCCGTATCATTACGAGCGAGACATCGTGAACGGACGCAAAACGCAGGTGTTGATAGCAGCCAATGCCGTGAATGGCACCAAGGGGAGCCTTGGCTCGGGGTATCTGAGCAACATCGTTGCCTCGGCACAGTCCAACAGTCAAGCATCCATACTCAACCATAGTCCCATCGCAATAAAACGTCTTTACAACACACATGAGAGCTATAAGGTGAACATGATACCCGCCCTGATGGCTATGCTCATGATTATGCTCTGCGGATTCCTGCCTGCCCTCAACATTGTCGGGGAGAAAGAGGCTGGTACGATAGAACAAATCAACGTAACCCCGGTAAGCAAGATACAGTTTATATTTGCCAAGCTCGTACCTTATTGGATGATTGCCGCGGTGGCTATGAGCATCTGTTTCATCCTGTCATGGTTGGTCTACGGCATTGTTCCTGCCGGAAACATTCTGTTGCTTTATCTCCTTGCCATGCTCTTTGCAGGTGTTTTCAGCAGTATCGGCTTAATTGTCTCCAATTATAGTGACGCCTTGCAGCAAGCGATGTTCGTCATGTGGTTTTGTGTAGTAGTGATGATGCTCCTCAGCGGACTATTCACTCCCATACATAGCATGCCCGATTGGGCACAAGCCATCACCCGCATCAACCCTGCACGTTATTTCATCGAGGGTATGAGAGCTGTATTTATCAAAGGAACAGGCTTCACTGGCATACTCCCACAACTGCTTATCCTGACAGGCATGACTGCCGTAATGGGGACATGGGCTGTGTGGAGCTATAAGAAACAGAGTTGAAGACCTGTCTCTCCAAATCATCGCTTTACCTCGCTACGCAAACAGCGGCCGGCGATTTCAAAGGCGACCAGAGAATGGAGAGGAAAGGGGAGAGACCGGAAATTAGAAAGCAGACGTCAGAGGATGAGGATGAGAGTTTGTTGTACCAATTTGAATGAATCGAGACAACAAACTCTCATCCTCATTAACAACCATCCTTAGGTTAGTTGTCGATATGCAACTATCTTTTGCCCATTTGTTAAAATCCACCCTTTCTCCTTGGCTTATTTTCATTCTTTCTTGCTTTCGGTCTGAAATGGGAAGTTTTAAGACTGTTCGTATAATTTATTGATACACAGTAACATACATACAACAACAAAATAAAATGAAAGAAATGAGATGGCAATTTGGACTAAATAAGTCGCTCAAAGAGGCCTTTTTGTGTTGCAAAAAGACCTCTTTCGCAATATAAAAGAGCACCTTTGGCACTACAAAAGCTATCCTTTCGCCATCCGAAAGCTGTTCTTTCGTGGGTTGACTCCTTGTTTTTGTCAGGGGAAAGGTATTTTTCCTGCTTCTTTTTCTCTATTTCAACATTTTCAAACCCCATTTTTTTCCGCTTCATTTTAACTTAAAATTTCGGGGGCGATTATGAAAAAAATATCTATATGAATAACCTCGTGCCATAGGCCGTGTATGTCGTTGCAACAAAGTTATCATGCCTTATGAATTGTGCCTTATGAATTATTCTTTACCATCTCCTTCAAGCCTTCCCGTATAGACAGCAAGCCGAAGTCTGCGATATTCAGTGTTTCTAAGGGCAGCCACATACATTCGGCGGCATCATCCATTGCCACGAGCTTTGCCGTATCGGCAACCTCGCAACGAAAAAAGAGGTCGAGCGTGCGGATGTCCATGCCCGAATAATGATAGACATTGGTCTTGCTAAAAAGGTAACGGCAAGCCACCACGTCCATACCGGTTTCTTCTTTTACCTCTCTCATTACGCCTTCCTCGGCGGTTTCGTCGTAATCGGCAAAGCCTCCGGGCAAATCGAGCGTTCCTTTGGCCGGCTCATAACGGCGTCGCAAGACCAACAGCTCGCCCTTGTCATTGAAAATCAAAGCGACATTGGCACTGGCTGCGTTCATAAAATATTCAAAACCACAGTGTTCACACTTCTTGCTTTTCTCGCTTGCCACCACAAAACCATGATGACCGCAACAAGGACAATACCTGAATTTATCTAAAGAATGTTTCATCAGTTTATCTCTATAATTACACCTATGTAATAGTCTATTCGCTGCAATATTACGAAAAAATGCACTATCTTTGCATTATTCTCAATAAAAAAACAACGAAAATGACAAGAACAAAACAACTGTTGATGACCTTATGCCTGCTATGTTTCTCTCTCACATGTATGGCTCAACGCTCTTTCAACCTGCCTCTGTGGGAAGGAAAACCAAAAGTAAAAAGCAAGGATGCCAACGACACGGCTCAGATCAGCGTGTTTCTGCCCGATGCCAAGACGGCAACCGGCAGGGCTGTGGTGATATGTCCCGGTGGAGGATACAAATCGTTGTCGATGGATACAGAAGGAACCCATTGGGCTTCGTTCTTCAACAACATAGGTATTGCAGCCATCGTATTGAAATATAGAATGCCCAACGGCAAGAAAGAAGTGCCTATCAGCGATGCAGAAGAGGCGATGAAGACGGTGCGTCGCAATGCCACGGCATGGAAAATCAACCCCAATCAAGTGGGTATCATGGGTTTTTCGGCCGGCGGACACTTGGCGGCAATCCTCGCAACCAAATCGAAGGGAGAGGCAAAGCCCAACTTCCAAATTCTGTTCTACCCTGTTATCACGATGATGTCGGGCTATACGCATCAAGGATCGCACGATAATTTCTTGGGAAAGAATCCCGGCAAGAAAGAAGAACGCGAATATAGTGCCGACCAGATGATTACTCGCGAAACGCCTCCGGCATGGATTGTGCTGAGCGATGACGACCAGGTGGTAACACCTGCCAATGGTGCCAACTATTACATAGAACTGTATCGCCACGATGTTCCTGCTTCTTTGCATGTATATCAGGATGGCGGCCACGGATGGGGACGCAAAGACAGCTTTAAATATAAATTGGAAATGGAGCTTAACCTCAAAGCCTGGCTTCATAATTTAAGATGAAAATAACCGAGGTTTTCGGAAAAGTCGGAAACATAAGAAAAGTCGGACGAGGATGCCTCGTCCGACTTTTCTTGTTTCATGTCATTTATCCGGGAGCCGGGAATATCGTCCTCTCCTACTCTCCCTCTTCGCCTTGATATATCAACCTCGTTATTCTTTCTTCGGCAAAGAGGTCTTGGGCGACGGCTTGCAAGTCGGTGGCGGTGAGGCTATCGAGACGAGCGAAGAGATTGTCGAGGCTTTTCTCTTTGTGGTAGTGCATATAAGTCTTACCAAAATCGAGTGCAAATGCCTCCTTATTGTCGCATGCCACTCCTATCTGCCCTTTGAGTTGTTTCTTGGCACGTTGCAATTGAGTGTCACTTAAAGGCTTTTCCATCAATCTGTCCAATTCCTTTCGCACCAGTCGCAAGCATCGTTTCACATCTTTAGGGTCGCAACCAAAATAGATACACCACACACCCGTGTCGCGATAACTCATCAAACTGCTCTCCACGGTATAAACCAAGGCATTGCGTTCGCGTAAGGCCAAATTGAGACGAGCATTCATACCCGGGCCGCCAAGAATATTATTGAGCAGATAAAGGGCGATGCGACGGTGGTCGGTTGCTCCGTATGTGCGATTGCCCAGCATCACATGTGCCTGATGGGTTCCCAACTTTTTCTCCTTCTTTTGTGGTCGATAAGCAAGCAAGGGCTGCTCCGGCATATCCATCAGGCGGAGCGGTGAGGTAGCGGGAAAGTGGGACGTGGCAGCCGTCAGCCGGCTAACAGCCACTTTCATAGACACATCGCCATAGACAAAAAAGACGATGCGTTCGGGACGATAATAAGCATTGGTAAAACACCGGAGGTGGTCTGTGGTATAGGTCTTTAGCCAATCGGCTTCGCCCAAGATGCTATGCCCCAATGGATGACCATCAAAAAGCATGGCCTCAAACTCATCATAGATAAGTTCGGAAGGCGAATCGTTATAACTTTCAATCTCGTCGCTAATGACCTCCACCTCCTTATCCAACTCGTTTTGTGGATAAGTGCTATGAAACACAATATCTGCCAGCAAGTCGACAGCCCGCTTAAAATGCTCTTTTAACACCGCGGCATAATACACGGTTTCTTCTTTGTTGGTATAGGCGTTAAGTTCGCCACCCACCGCTTCCAAGCAATTGAGGATGCTAAGCGAACGTCTGTGTGTGGTACCCTTAAAAGTGGCATGCTCGCAAAAATGAGCCATGCCCGCCTCATCCTTGGCTTCGTTGCGTGTTCCAGCTCCGATAGCCAAGCCACAATAAACCACAGAAGAGGTACCGGGCAGGTGAATGATACGCAGTCCGTTGCCGAGTGTATAAGTATTATATTTCATATCAAAGGTGCAAAAATAACATATTTTGCTTTGTTTTATGCACTATTTTTCGGATATTTGCACAAGCAAATAGTAAGGACAACAATCATGCGTAAGGTAATCGGCATTGGCGAAACCACTCTCGACATTATTTTCAAAAACGAACAGCCTGTGGGTGCAGTTCCCGGAGGGTCTGTTTTCAACGCCCTTATATCGCTGGGCAGAGCGGGTGCCGACGCTTGTTTTATCTCGGAAGTGGGCAACGACAGGATTGGTAAAAACGTTATCAACTTTCTTCGCGACAACCATGTAGACAGCCAAAGCGTGGTATGTGCCGCTGAAGCCAAATCGTCGGTATCGTTGGCTTTTCTCAACGAGAACAACGAAGCCGAATATTTGTTTTACAAATCACAACCGCAGGCATCCACTCAATGGTTTTTTCCAGAAATAAACGAGGACGACATTCTGATTATCGGGTCATTTTATTCCGTTAATCCCACCATTCGCACACAGATGTCCGACTTGCTGACATACGCTCGTCAACAGGGGGCCATCATCTATTACGATGTTAATTTCCGTTCTTCTCATAGTCATGAGGTGATGAAAATCACCCCCAATCTGTTGGAAAACTACGAATGGGCAGACATCGTGAGAGGTAGCCGGGACGATTTCGAGGTGCTTTACAAGAAGACCGATGCCGACCGTATTTATAAGTCGGATATCGCTTTCTATTGCAAAAACTTTATTTATACGCGTGGAGCGGACAGCATAAAGGTGTTTGGAGCAGGCGGATGGCAGAAAGATTATTCTGTACCGACCATTCCCACGGTGAGTACCATCGGAGCCGGTGACAACTTTAACGCAGGCTTTATCTATGGATTGCTCAAAGAAGGAATTACCCGCAACCACTTGGAAACGGGCATGAGCGAAGCACAATGGGACAGCATCATCCATTATGCCCAACTCTTTGCCGCCGAATGTTGTAAGGATATATACAACTATGTGTCGGAAGAATGGGCAAGAGAGTTGAAAAACAGCTAATTAACAGCACTTTTCGAGAGACAAGAAAAGGAGATAAAACAGATACATAAACAAAAAAATAATATGATCGAAATAAAAGACAATGTTTACTATGTAGGCGTCAACGACAGAAAGAAAGCACTTTTCGAGGGTCTGTGGCCCTTACCCAATGGCGTTTCTTACAACTCTTACCTCATCGTAGACGAAAAAGTGTGCTTGATAGACACGGTTGAGGTTGACTTCATGACGCAGTTTATCGAGAATATACGCGAAGTGATTGGCGACCGTCCCATCGACTATGTAGTGGTGAATCACATGGAACCCGACCATAGCGGTGCATTGTCGCTCATGCGGATGTATTACCCCAACCTTAAAGTGGTGGGAAACAAAAAATCATTCGACATGCTCAGCGGCTTCTATGGCATATCGGGTTGCGAACACGAGGTGAAACATGGCGACACCCTATCATTGGGCAAGCATACCTTGCAGTTTTATCTCACACCCATGGTTCACTGGCCCGAAACCATGATGACACTCGACACTGCCACCAATATGCTCTTCTCGGGCGATGGTTTTGGTTGTTTCGGTGCATTGAATGGCGGACTCATCGACGAAGAAATCAACTGCGACAGCTATTGGTTGGAAATGATTAGATACTATTCTAACATCGTTGGTAAATATGGTACACCTGTACAAAACGCACTAAAGAAATTGGCGGGCGTAAAAATAGATTATCTTTGTTCTACTCACGGCCCTGTATGGCACGAACATGCAGCAGAGGTTATCAGCCTCTACGACAAGATGAGTAAATACGAAACAGAGGAGGGTTTGGTGATATGCTACGGCACCATGTATGGCAACACCGAACGTATGGCAGAGGTTATCGCTCGTGCAGCCAGTCAGGCGGGCATCAAGAACATTGTTACTTACAACGTATCAAAAACCCACCATTCGTATATCATTCGCGATGTGTTCCGTTATAAAGGACTTATCGTGGGTGCTCCCACTTACAACACCGGTCTTTATCATGAAATGGACGTGCTGTTGAGCGAATTGGCCAACCGCGACATCAAGAACCACCTCATTGGTTGGTTTGGCAGTTATGGATGGGCAGGCAAGGCTGTGGCAAAGATTAAAGAATGGAATGAGAACCATCTCCACTTTGAACCGGTTGGCGAACCTGTAGAAATGAAGCAGGCCCTCACTCCCGAAGTGGCTGAACAATGTCGGGCATTGGGACGTGCCATGGCTGAAAAGCTGAAGAAGGGCTAATGAGTTGTTAAGCTTTTAAGTTGACAAGTCTATATTTGTTGAGTTGGTGAGTTTTAAGTTTATAGTAAGATATCATTTACCTATAAACTTAAAACTCCCAACTCAACCTTTTAGAGTAAAACACTCATCAACTAAAAAGACTCATAGTTCATCTTCCCATACTCCCACAAATCCTTTGGAATTTAATTCTCCTCCGGCATCTTCTTCAGGGGGAGTATTTGTATCTTGTATAACCGTATTCGTAATGAGCGACTGTTCAAGCAACAGTTTTACGATCACGATTTGAGGCCGGATGTAATCTTCTTTATATTTCATTGTTGTATATTCTTCAACGTACATACTCTTATTTTATCTTGCTCCCATCACAACTTTCTTGCCATTGACCACATACACACCTTTGCGTAAGGTTGCAGGATTGACATCTTCACCAATCCGCATGCCATCAATGGTATAAACAACACGATTGGCTGCTGCTTCGTCTTGAACAGGCCGAGTTATATCGGTCGTTTCTCCTTCCATGAGAATCATTTGTTTGGCGGGTACTCCGCTTGCCGTACTGAAATAAGCTCGATTGCCACTGATATAAGCTCCTAGTGTCGCCCCCACTTTAACATAGGTTCCGTCGCTTTCGCGATAACCATAATAGGTAAGCGAGCCGGTAGACACAAGATGCTTGCGAGATAACACACCGGAAAAGGAATATTGTCCGGCTGTTTCGCTTTTGGCTTCTCCAACGAGCATCGGCTTATATGCAAAGGGAGCAAATTTCTTTCCACTGCTATGCGGTATGAACATATATGGTCGAAAAGCCTCTAACCGATTAACTTTTCCAAAATATAAAACACCATCTTTTTCGTTCTTCAACTCGTATAAATCGCCATCCAACTTACTCATTTCTTCGGGCAAAATAGTGAAAGGCATACACACCGTTGCCCGCTTGCCTTGCGTAAATTCACGATTGAGATAGAGCGATGAAGGATAGACCACAGCTTCGGGCGAAGTGGAAGTGGACACATAATAGCCTCCATTCACAAAAGACATATTTCCAGTTTGTTTTCCGTTATTGTTGTTAAAGATAATGTGTGTGGGTATCTTACCGTCTGTTCCCTCATACACCCATTTGTAAATAGCCAGTCCATTACCCGCAACTGCTACTTGTGTGGCAGAAACGCCCGGCCATTGGGCATAAAGATTGGTTTGTACACCATTGGTGTCGTTCCAAGCCCACACATTTATATGGCTACCCCAATCGGCAGGAGCTTCAAAAAAAGCAAATGTTTTGCCATCTTCATAGGTTAAGCTCTCCGGAGCTTTAGAGATATAGAAGGCATAATTGGGATTCTCGCTCGTTCCCACCGACACGGCTTCAAAGCCATCAGTATTGATATTTTGCGGAAATCCATTGATAACCATAATCTTTCCATGAGTACCCTGCACCACCGTGATGTAGCCGCCCGGCACTGCTTCCTGACGAATAATCTTACTCTCGTTGGTGATACCGGCTTCTTTACGAGCCTTTATCATCTTCTTGAGTTCGTCTTTATACCATTGCCAGTGTTTCAAAAACAAGCACGGAGTGCCGGGCAAGGCCAGAATAAAAGCGTTGGCTGCAAGAATATTATTGTGAACATTGTGCATCTCTTCACGGAAAGTGTCGTGATTGTCTACAAAAGTAACGGCATATCTGCTCATTGCCGGATCGCCGGCAATACCTTTATTGGCGAGTCCGCCCCAATTACCGCTATTGAAAGCTTCTTTCATGGATATTTGCAAGGGGAAGTCGAAAGCCGCCGATGTATATTTTCCTTCCTTAATCCAGTTGGTAACACTCGTATAGTTGCCATCCCAAAACTCGCCTACCGAGAAAGTGGGCTTAGCATGATTGTTATACATGGCAGTGTAGTAAGGTTTATAACCTTTCACCAAATCGTAACGAAAACCGGCATAGCCCAAGTCTTGCAAAAGAAAGTCGAGATAGAGTTTGATGTTATTTTGCACATTGGCCGATGTATGATCCAAGTCTCTGAACCCGAGAAAATCGTCGGCTTCATCATAGGCTCCCGTAACATCATATCCCTGCTGGCGTGTGTTACCGCCATCATCATTCCTGCATATATCCGCCAATGTCCACGACATGGTATGCCCTTTCCATGTTTCTGTGGGAAAATCGCACCAGTTGGTGTTACCATTGCGATGATTGATTACCACATCTTCGATAATTCCCACACCCTTACTTTTATACAGTTGTATCATTCTCCTCAAGTCGGTTTCGCTACCAAAAGCACTATCGTGACGAAACCACCATATGGGAGCATACCCCATCTGATTCTCCAGGGTATTGCAGTAGCCGCTCTGTGGCACCCAAATCAAATCGAAATACTCAGACAATTCGTCGGCTTGATTGATTAAACTTTTCCAACTCCCGTCCTCATAGCCATCCCAATAAAATCCTTGTAACATTACGCCCTTATAAGAAGAGGGCCATCCTTGAGCCATCGCACCAACCGACACGACAAGGCTCAACAACAGTAAGTAAATTTTCTTCATTCAGATTGTTTGTTTTTAGTTGATGCAAATATAAAGTATAAAATATACGGGCATCAACTCTTCGCAACTTTTTCAAGCCACACATCAAGACAATCGTTTGCAGAAAAAAAAGAAAGAATATTTGCAGAAAGTGATTTTCAGCCACTTACGGGCATAGGAATAAAGATAAAAGAAGATAGAATTTTCAAATCGGAACAGTAGGTGTAAGCGAGTGGTTCAAGCTTAAAATAAATATTCAGCACGATGATATCGATGTTTTATGCAACAAGACCAATGCCTTATCATACAATATGACCGTTTTTTATATAAAAACGCTCATTCCATCGACAAGCGGACATACTTCATCCGAGTTAGGGTTAAGGAAACCTGCGAGATTTTTCGCCTCTGAGCTATCTTGCTGAATAATAGAGTGTTACCACTTGGGGATAGATGAATAGGTAACGATTTGGAAATGAGTGGAATGCTTTGAGGCACACTGTTTTGAATAGCCAAAGAACGCTCACTATTATCACTTGCAAAGGTACAGATTTGCGAGCGAAAGTGAGCGTTCTTTCGTAATTTTCTTTTTCGGGAAGAGAGAATTTGTTTCCTACATTCTTCGTCCCCGTTTCTTTTTCTTGTTGGCTTCGTGGCGTAATCTTCGCTGAAAGGCGGTCTCGGCATAATCCTCTCCGTGGATTGGGAAGTCCAGCACACCGCCAACACCCGATACAATCCCTTCAGCAACCTCTACTACGCTTTCAACAAGACTTGGTTCAGGGGGTGGGAGCTGTAGTTTTTCTTCCTGTAATGATTCTTTCGGCTGATAAATCGGAACAGAAGAGTGGTAGGGAGCAGCATAGGACAATCCGAATTGCTTCAACAGCGAGTTGTATCCCAACTCTCGTCCTATCTCCGATGCCTTGAAAGTCTGTAGGTTGTCAAATAAAAGTGCACAGTTAGGTCTCGAATTTAGTTCGTGGTTATGTTTAATGATTCATCAATAATTATCTTTGCACAATGACAACAAAGAAGAGTTCATCCGGCTCATCCAAGATGAGTCCCTCGGAATCCTTATTGAAGGATATCCGCCGTAACACCAAGCGTATTTTCACCTCTGAACAAAAGGTTCTCATTATCATGGAGGGTATCCGTGGCGAGAGCAGCGTTGCTGAACTTTGCCGTAAATACGGCATCTCCGACAGCACCTATTACAAATGGAACAAAGACTTTATCGAAGCCGGCAAGCAACGCCTCGAAGGTGACATGCTCCGTGAAGCCACCGGCGATGAGGTAAAGGAGCTTCGCAGTGAGAACACTCGCCTGAAAGAAGCTCTCGCCGAATTGGTAGTGAGGTATGACATTGTAAAAAAAGCTTGAAACTCATCGAATAAATCCTATGCACGAGCCGTATATCCGTTATAGCGCCGAAGAGAAGGAGACGATGGTACTGACGGTCAAGCGTTCAGAACTAAGCATTTCTGAATCTCTCAAACGCTTGGGGATTCCCAGACGCACCTTCTATAACTGGTATGAAAAATATACCGAAGGTGGTTTGGAAGCTCTTCGGGACAGCCATCGACAGGGCCACAAAACATGGAACCGCATACCCGATGATGTGCGCCAAATGGTGGTAGAGCTTTCTTTGAAGCATCCCGAACTTACCCCAAGGGAACTCTCGGTTCTGCTTTTGGAGGAGAGTGAGATCTTTGTCTCTGAATCGAGTTTTTACCGTATTCTGCGTCAAAGAGGACTCTTGGAAAGGACGGAACACTGTTTTGTCTATGCCGCCGATGAGTTTCGCCATAAGACTCGGTTTGCCAATGAAATGTGACAGACCGACTTTACCTACTTCAAGGTCAAGGGCTGGGGATGGTACTGTCTTTCCACTGTGATAGACGATTACAGTCGCTATATCATCCATTGGGAGCTGTGTTCAAGCATGACCGGTGAGGATGTTTCAAGAACAATAGACAGGGCTATGAAAAATGCCGGACTGGCTGATCATAATCCTCCTAAACTCTTGTCTGACAATGGACCATGCCATATCTCCTCTTGGCTTAAAGATTATCTCAGAGACCAATACAATATCAAGCATATCCACGGAAAGCCATTACATCCACAGACGCAGGGAAAGATAGAGCGTTATCACAGGTCCATGAAGAATGTGGTGAAACTTAACCATTATTTCTGTCCTTCTGAATTAGAAAAAGCCATTGGCCTGTGGGTGAAATACTACAATGAGAAAAGGTATCATGAATCACTCGACAA